>DATDXE010000017.1 GCA_036517255.1 Candidatus Paceibacterota bacterium | reverse complement strand
ACGAATTGCACAAGCTTTTCTCATATTGCTCTCCGTGTGGGGCTAGTTGCCCGAATTGAAATCCGAGTGTATTATAGCATAATTGAGTATGAAAAGTCAAGCAGTAAAAAATAAGGGAGGGGATAAAGGGAGGGTATTCGTGGGCCTTTCTGGGGGGGTGGACAGTGCTGTGAGTGCCGCCTTATTGAAGCAGGGAGGCTATGAGGTCACTGGAGTCTTTATAAAAGCATGGACGCCTCCAGGTTATGTATGTACCTGGAGAGAAGATAGGCGTTCGGCTATGCGAGCGGCAGCTATTTTGGATATCCCTTTTGTAACTTTGGATCTAGAAAAAGAATACAAGAAAGAAGTTGTGGATTATATGATCGATGAGTATAAAAAGGGTAGGACTCCGAATCCCGATGTCATGTGCAATAAAGAAATAAAGTTTGGCGCATTTTTAGATTGGGCAATAGGCAAAGGCGCTGATTTTGTAGCAACAGGGCATTACTGTATAAAGCACGAAATTCGAAATTCGAAATTCGAAATATTAGAAGCGAAGGACAAAAACAAAGATCAATCATATTTCCTCTGGACACTAACCCAAGAACAACTTAAACATATTGTATTTCCTGTGGGCCATCTACAAAAAGAGGAGGTAAGGAAATTGGCTAAAAAATTCAAACTACCCCAAGCCGTGAGGAAGGATAGCCAGGGCTTGTGCTTCCTTGGTCAAATCGACATGAAAGAATTTCTTTCTGGATATATTGAACAAAAACAGGGCAATACACTAAATGAAAAGGGAGAAGTGATAGGACGCCACAGAGGGGCAGTATTTTTTACGATAGGCGAGCGTCATGGTTTTACCGTTACTAAAAAATTATCTAATGACAAAGCTTTGTATGTGGCTTCAAAAAATATAAAAGAAAACACTATCACTGTAAGCTCTAAAATTACAACGGATTTAAAATGTAAAGAGGGTGACCCTCTGTACATAAGATTAGAGCAGATCAACTGGATTACGGATCTAAATAAATTTAATTTGAGAAGTTTACACTGTAGATTGAGGTATAGGCAGAAGAAAATAAAATGCCAAGTAGAAATAGTAAAAAAAGGACAGGTAAGTGTAAAGTTGGGAGAAGATACCTATATTTCACCAGGCCAATCTTTAGTATTTTATGACGGAGAAAAGTGTTTGGGAGGAGGCATTTTAGAGTAACGTATGAGATAATGGTAAAGTGAAAAAAGAAGTGGAGATCATTAAATCAACAGGAGAAAGGCAACTTTTCGACAGTGAAAAACTAACGGCTTCGCTCATGCGAGCGAAAGCCACCCCTGATCTTGCAGAAAAGATCACAAAAGATATAGAAGCTGAGTTGCACGACGGCATGAGCACCAAAGAAATATATAGTCACGCTTTCGATATGTTGGCGCGACAAATGAAACATGTGGCAGTAAAGTACTCCTTGCGTAAAGCTATCATGGAGCTTGGACCTTCCGGATTTCCTTTCGAACGATTTGTAGCTGAAATATTCAAATCAAAAGGGTATCAGACAGAGACCGATGTCGAACTTCTAGGAGAATGCATCCCTCATGAGGTCGATGTAGTAGCCTGGAATGAAAATAAGCTTATTATTGTTGAAGCCAAATTTCACAATGAACTCGGTATAAAATCGGATGTAAAAGTAGTGCTTTATATAAAAGAGCGTTTCGATGACTTAGAAAATATATATTTCGATTATGGCGGTAAAAGAAAAGTGGATGAAAGCTGGTTGGTAACCAATACCAAATTCTCAGTACAGGCCATACATTTTGCTGAATGCAAAAACATGAAATTAATAGGTTGGAATTACCCGAAGGAAGGCAACTTGCAAGATCTGGTGGAACACGCTGGTCTCCACCCGATTACTTGTCTACACAGCATTTCAAACGTCGAAAAACAAATGCTTTTGGGCGCTGGTATAGTATTATGCAAAACTGTAGCCCTTGACCCGCAGCTCGCAATCGATGTAGGCATACACACAGAGAAAGTGAAGAAGATGGTCAAAGAGATAGCGGAGATTCATAATTAATTATGGCTTTTTATAGAAAAAAATTATACGACCCACGTTCGAGCGAGCCTTTCAGGATAAGTCGTTCAAAAATAGATCTCTTCATAGAATGCCCGAAGTGTTTTTATTTGGATAGGAGGCTGGGGGTATCGAGACCACAGGGTTTTCCATTTAACTTGAACAGCGCGGTCGACACTTTGCTAAAAAGAGAATTCGATATGCATCGAAAACAAGGAACTCCGCATCCACTCATGGATAGTTATGGAGTAGACGCTGTACCTTTTGAACACAAAGATATGGATACATGGAGAGATGCTTTTAAAGGAGTCGAGACTTTCCACAAGTCCACTAATTTTATAGTTTTTGGTGGGGTTGATGACGTGTGGCAGAATAATAAAGGAGAAAAGGAACTGATAGTAGTCGATTATAAAGCGACTAGTAAAACCGAAGAGGTAAATCTTGATGCAGAATGGCAAAATGGTTATAAGAGACAAATGGAAGTATATCAGTGGCTCTTCCGACAAAATAATTTTAAGGTTTCTGACACTGGCTACTTCGTATACGCCAATGGTAAACGTGATAGAGAAGCTTTCGATGGTAAGCTCGAATTTGATATTAAACTTATTCCTTACACTGGCTCCGATTCGTGGATTCCAGAAACACTTACCGACATGAAAGCTTGCCTTGATTCTGAATCTACGCCTCGCAAATCACCGAATTGTGAATACTGTGCATATATAGAGTCGGTAAACAACACGTAGTAGACTGATGAAATCTTTCAAAGAAAAAGTGTATGAAGTGGTGAAGAAAATTCCTAGAGGGAAGATGCTGACATATAAGGAAGTAGGAATGAAAGCAGGGAGTCCAAATGCCTATAGAGCAGTCGGTAACATAATTTCTAAAAATTATGACCCGAAAATTCCATGCCATCGGGTAATCGGTTCGGACGGCAAAATGCACGGTTATAATCGTGGTATTAAAAACAAAGTTAAAATTTTGAAAAAAGAAGGATATCTGAAATAATCTAAATACGTATGGACACTATAGAAGAGCGAAAGGAAGCTTTGAGAAAAATAAAAGACGAGGTGATAGCTTTAAAAAAGTCGCCTTTATATACATTTAGAATAGAAAATAAAAATTTACCAGTAATAGGAGAAGGGGATCATTTTGCAAAAATTATGTTTATCGGTGAGGCTCCAGGAAGAAACGAAGCTAAAACTGGGAGACCTTTCTGCGGGGCGGCAGGTAAAATATTTGATGAACTTTTGGCTTCAGCCGGAATAAAAAGGGAAGATGTTTATGTTACAAACATAGTGAAGGATAGGCCCCCTCAAAATCGTGACCCCTTACCAGAAGAAATAGAACTTTACGGACCATTCCTCGACAGGCAAGTAGAAATCATCCAGCCAAAAGTGATAGCCGGGCTCGGCAGGTATTCGAGTAACTATGTAATGCAAAAATTTGGCCTTGAATTTGAGCTGGAGCCCATAGGCAAGATGCATGGTAAAGTTTTCGACACCAGGACAAGCTACGGAGCAATAAAAGTGATCCCTCTTTATCACCCGGCTGTAGCTGTGTATAACTCACACACCAAAGATACCTTGAAAGCTGACTTTGAAGTGCTTATACAGTTTAAGAGCTAAGCGGGATTGACAATCGTAAAAATTAGTATAGTATAGTGTTAATTATAGAAGATGGGAGCGGGAATAATGGAAGGATAATGGAATATTTAACCCAAGAAAAATACGATGAGCTCGTGAAAGAGCTCGATTATTTAAAGAAAATTAAGCGCAAAGAAGTTGCGGAAAGTTTGAATTACGCAAAATCTTTGGGCGACCTTTCTGAAAACGCCGAATACCATGAAGCTCGTGATGCTCAAGCTGCAGTGGAAGACAGAATAAACCACATTGAATCTATTCTAAAAAATGCAAAAATCGTTTCCACTCACTCAACCGACTCTGTCAGTGTCGGCTCGGTAGTGACTGTCAAAAAAGAAGGTGACGATGAGAAAAAAACTTATACTCTGGTGGGAGCCGAGGAGGCTGACATCGCAAGTGGCAAAATATCGGTTACCTCCCCATTCGGCCAAGCTATCATGGGCACCAAAAAAGGCTCTTCTTTCACTTTCAATGCCCCCAAAGGCCCTATCGCTTACAAGTTGGTTGATATAAAATAGCAGTGTGAGACTAGATATCGACAAAGTAAATCTTTCTGATAAAAATTGGACTGAATTAGCCGTAGAAAAAGTCCTAGAAATATTCCCGAAAGAAACAATATACACCTGCGCCGCCGGAATAAGTCCTTCAGGCACAGTGCATTTTGGTAACTTTAGAGACGTGGTAACCTCTTACGCTGTATTCGAAGCGCTAAAAAATAAAGGGTTCATCACCAGATGTATTTTCTCTTGGGATAATTTTGATCGCTTAAGAAAGATACCGGCTAACGCGCCAAAAGATTTTGAGAAATACATAGGTATGCCGTTATCGAAAGTACCAAGTCCAGAATCCGGATTCGAATCTTACGCTGATTATTTCCAGAAACCTTTTGAGGAAGCTATGCTTTCTCTCGGTATAGAACTTGAATATAGATATCAGACCAAAGAATATGAAAGTGGTAGGTACGATCAGTTTTTATTTTTAGCTTTAAATAAAAGGAAAGAAGTAGCTAAAATTCTTCTTTCTTTTATGACTGATAAAGGTAAGAGTGAGGGGGGTATAGTGGAATCGGAATATATAGAAAAATATTATCCTATTTCAGTCTATTCTCGTTTTACCGGAAAAGATGTAACACAAATATTAGGATTCGATGGTGAATCAACAGTGGAGTACAAATGCATCGAAACGGGAAACATAGAAAAAGTAGACCTGTCTAAAAATAGAATCGCTAAGCTTGCGTGGAAGATAGATTGGCCAATGCGATGGGGAATAGAAAAAGTGGTATTTGAACCAGGAGGCCATGATCACGCTTCTCCTGGGAGTAGTTATGATGTAGCAACAGAAATCGCTCAAAAAATATTCAATACCAAAGAACCTGTTTTCGCGGAATATAAATTTGTAGGCATTCAAGGTTTAGGGGCAAAGATGTCGGGTTCAAAAGGTAATGCTATATCTCCGGCAGAATTACTAGAGATATATGAACCAAAACTTTTAAAATGGCTCTACCTTAGAAAGAGGCCAGATCAAGCTTTTAGTTTGGCTTTTGATACCGAGATTTATCGCCAATATGATGAATTCGACAAAGAACATGGAGGAAACTCGATCCCTTTTAAACAGGCAGTAGCCCTAGGGCAAATGACTCAATGGAATATTGAGAAAATTAAAAAACTTTGTCTGGATTTAAAAGTAAATTATGATGAACACTCGATAGTAATACGCATACCCAAAGCTAAAAATTGGCTTTTAAAATACAATCAAGATGAGCTTTTAGTACTTAGAGATTCTCTAAATAAAGAATACCTATCGACTATGAATGAAAAATCTATAGATCAGGTTAAAAAATTAAGAACAGAATTAGAAAATAGTCAAAATTCGATCGAAGAACTTGAACACTTGGTATATTCAATACCCAAAGATCCAGATCTCACTGATAAAGAAAATGCTCCGGCTCAAAAAGAATTTTTTAAACATGTTTACAATCTCCTCATCACCAAAAACCAAGGTCCACGCCTTTCGACCTTCCTCTGGGCCATTGATCGTAAAAAAGTCCTCGAATTATTAAGCATTTAACTCGATAAATAACATATGGGCTTATTCGCCCGAGTAAGGCGTATATTGCTTTTTATCAGAACTGTTACGTACTGCTCAAAAGGCAGTATTTTGTGGATAAGTGTGTTTCGAGGTGTAAGAGGGTGGTATAGAATGGTGTTAAGTGGGAAGAAGTGGAAAATTATAAATTAAGGAAATAGAGAGTAAAAAATTAAATGCTGATAGGTGAATACACTCACACCATAGACGATAAAAACAGAGTGTCTTTACCTGCTAAGTTTCGAGGGATTTTAGGAAAGAAACTGGTAGTCACCCCAGGCTTGGATAACTGCCTTTTTACATTCACCGCCAAAGAATGGGAAAGGGTAGCCAAAAAACTTTCAGAAAATGCGTCGATGCTCTCAAGTGATATGCGTAGCTTCACCCGCTATATGTTTGCTGGAGCTTACGAAGCAGAGGTCGATTCGATAGGCAGGATCCTTATCCCTGACTTCCTTCGAGACAGAGCTGGACTCAGAGGCAAAGTGGTGATGATAGGAGTCCAGAATCGAGTCGAAATATGGGGTGAGAAGAATTGGCAACAGTATCGCAAGGTTGTCGAGAAAGAAGCTCTCGGCCTGGCCGAGAAACTTTCGGGGCTTGGAATTATGTGAGGCTAGTTGGATGAATTTATGACTCACATACCTGTTCTTTTAAAAGAATCCTTGGAGATTCTAAACATAGAGGAAGGCGATATTTACCTCGACGCCACCCTCGGCAATGGCGGCCATAGCGAAGAGGTATGGAAAAGATTCCCCAAAAAAGTGACACTCGCAGGAATCGATGCCGATAGCGACGCAGTAGAAGTAGCCAAAACAAGATTAGAACTCTTGGAAGCAAGGCCGAAGCTTGCGGTGCTGAATTTCAGAAACATCGATAAGGTTACTGAGATTTTAGAAATTGGAAATCCCGATAAAATACTTTTTGATCTCGGATGGAACAGGAGCCAATTTGAGGCGCCAGCTGGCGGAGTGGGTAGGGGATTCAGTTTTCAGAAGGACGAACCTCTACTCATGACCTTTTCTACCGACTCAAAAGGAGCCCCGTTCACAGCAGAAACAATCGTGAACGAGTGGCAGGAAGAAAATTTGGCGACCGTCATCGAAAGTTACGGTGAAGAAAAATTTGCCAGGCACATCGCCAAAACAATCGTCGAGAAAAGAACGGTCGGAAAAATAAAGACAACAGGAGAATTAGTACAGATTATAAAACAAGCCACCCCTACTTGGTATCACTTTAGGAGAATCCACCCAGCTACTCGCACCTTCCAAGCTTTGAGAATAGCGGTGAACGATGAATTGCGAGCATTGGAGGAAGGATTGTCGAAGGCTTTCGAAATTTTGAAACCAGGAGGAAGGATCGCTGTCATTTCTTTCCATAGCTTGGAGGACAGAATAGTCAAAAGATTATGGAAAGAGTTGAGAGAAAAAGAAGGGGCAAATATTTTAAATAAGAGACCGATTATAGCAAGTGAGGAAGAAATAAAAGAGAATCCACGAGCAAGAAGTGCCAAACTAAGAGCAATAGAAAAAATATGAGATCAAAAATAATAGCAATAAAAGAAAGTCCGCTTACTCTCTACGCCCTTATCACCGGTATTCTACTTTCGGCTATATTTTATATTTATTGTGTCAACAGCTCGGTACGCAATGTGGTAGCTCGTGAGGCGATAGAGACGACACTTACAAGCTTGCAAAATGCAGTAAGTGAGCTCGAGTATAAATACATAGAAAGTGAGAATGGTTTGACTATAAATAGAGCTTATAGTTACGGCTTAAATGAACTCCCAAACAAAATTTTCATTTCAAAAACACCATCTGGGAAAACTCTCTCTTTGAATCAGCAATAAATACTGTATTATCTATTGTAAATGTCGCACAGCCATTCGATCCGAATACGGGTAATAGGAGTAACTGTGATTTTATGTGCCCTTGGTATACTTTTCAGGCTTTATTTCCTGCAAATAGTCTACGGCGGTAACTTTACAGAGCGAGCTGACAGGCAGTATATAAACACGAATACTACTCCCTACGATCGAGGGAATATTTACTTCGAATCCAAAATGGGAGAGCTCGTACCCGGTGCCCTCACACGTTCAGGCTTTACCTTAGCCATCCACCCATCCTTGATTGAAAATCCGGAAGAGATGTTCCGCAAACTTTCAGACCTTGTAAACATCGATCGGGCCGATTTTACGGCACGCGCTTCAAAATATGACGATCCCTATGAAGAAGTGGCGAGGAAAATAAATAGTGAGACGGCAGAAAAAATAAAAAATCTTAATTTAAAAGGCATCGTCCTCTCTCAAGAGAAATGGCGTTTCTACCCCGGCAATGAGCTCGCAGCACAGACTCTTGGTTTTGTTTCCTATAACGAAAATGAGTTGGCTGGTAGGTACGGCCTAGAAAGATACTACGAGGACGTGCTAAGAAAAGATCCGTCCCAGGTTTACAACAACTTTTTCGCTGAACTTTTTTCAAATATACAGGAAACAGTTGGCGGCAACTCACAAGGCGACCTCGTGACCACGATCGAACCTTCGACCCAATCATTCCTTGAATCCAAGCTATCAGAAATACGGGACACTTGGCAGAGCGAGAGCGCGGGGGGAATAGTGATCGACCCCATGACTGGAGCTATATATGCTATCGCTTACAACCCAACTTTCGATTTGAATAGTTTTCAGTCGGAAAAAAATCCTCACATCTATAGCAACCCCCTAGTAGAGAATGTTTTTGAAATGGGCTCCATTATAAAAGCTCTCACTATGGCAAGTGGGCTTGATTCGGGAGTAGTGAAGGCAGATAGTACTTACAACGACCTCGGAGCACTCACTTTAAACGGCAAAAAAATAAGTAACTACGATGGTAGGGGACGTGGAATAGTAAGTATGCAAGAGGTACTGAATCAATCCTTAAACACCGGAGCAACATACGTTGCCCTCAAAATAGGCAACGAAAAATTTTCTGAATATATGAAAAGTTTTGGAATCGGCACCGAAACTGGCATTGATATACCAAACGAGACCAAAGGACTCATCACAAACCTTGAAAGTCCGCGAGAAATAGAGATGGCCACAGCCTCCTACGGTCAAGGCATAGCTATGACACCGATAGAAACAGCTAGAGCACTGTCAGCGCTTGGTAATGGCGGCTACCTCGTTACTCCTCATATAGTGAAGAGGGTTCAATATGACAATGGTTTATTTAAAAAATTTACATTCGAACAAGGCAAGCAGGTGATTTCCAAAGAAGCTTCGACTGAAATCACTCGCATGCTTATAAAAGTAGTGGATGAAGCTTTAGCCGGGGGGAAAGCTAAGTTGGAAGGATATAGTATCGCGGCTAAAACCGGTACCGCTCAAATGTCGGACGAAGGCCGTTCAGGATATGTCGATGGTAAATACTTGCACTCTTTCTTTGGTTATTTTCCAGCTTATAATCCGAAGTTCTTAATATTTCTCTTCCATACATATCCAAAAGGTGTAAAATACGCTTCTGAAACACTAACTGAACCGTTCATGGAGATAACCAAATTTTTAATTAATTATTACGAAATTCCACCCGATAGAAATGAAAAATCTATTTAAAAAAATTGTAGTTTCAATACTAACTTGGGAAGCGAGACTCCTGCTTAATCATCACAATCCTAAAATTATAACGGTGACAGGAAGCGTGGGTAAGACATCGACTAAAGATGCTATACATACCATAGTCGCTTCAAAATCCCATACCAGAAAAAGTGAAAAAAGCTTCAACAGTGAGATAGGGGTACCCCTGACTATTTTAGGATTAAAAAATGCTTGGTCAAATCCGTTCAGGTGGGCATGGAACATAAAACTAGGATTTTGGAGAATTTTCTTTTCTAAGAATTATCCAAAAATTCTAGTGCTAGAAGTAGGGGCGGATCAAAAAAATGACATTAAAAATATTGTAAGTTGGGTAAAACCTGACATATCAGTAATCACCGCCTTAGCCGAAGTGCCTGTGCATGTGGCCAATTTTGCTTCGCCTGAAGAAGTGTGGGCAGAAAAAGGAAGATTAGTAGAAGCCCTAGGCCAAGACGGAGTTGCCATACTTAACGGCGATGATAAAAGAGTGTTAGAGATGAGGAATAAAACAAAATCCAGAATAATAACTTATGGCATCCAAGATGGGGAAGAAAGTTTTACAATTCCCGACATTATAGCGACCAAGCCGGAAATCGCGTATAGCAAGGAAGGTAAAATCACAGGAACAAATTTTAAAATAGATTACAAAAATGAAATACATAAGTTCAAAATAGACGGAGCTTTCGGTGAAGGGCATGTTTACTCTCTTCTCGCCGCCGCAAGCGTAGGTATCGCTCTTGGAATGCAAATGGAAGAAATACAAAAAGCTTCTGAAAGCATAGTAACTCCTCCTGGAAGAATGAGGATTTTAAAAGGAATAAAAGGAAGTACTGTTATCGATGACAGTTACAATTCTTCTCCTGTAGCAGCAAGGCTTGCTTTAAAAACACTTGGGGAAATAAAAACTACAGGGCCTGAGGGAATGTCCCGAAGGATAGCCTGTTTAGGAGATATGAGAGAGCTGGGTGAATTTGCAATAGAAGAACACAAGAAAATAGGTAAGTTAGTAAAAGATGTAGCTGATATTTTGATTACCGTAGGCCCCCTGTCACGCTTCGTCGCTCTAGGTTCTTTGGAAAATGGGATGGATGAAAATAATATTTTTCAATTTGAAAATAGTAGGGAAGCGGGCAAGTTCCTACAGGGAATAATAAAAGAAGGCGACATCGTTCTGGCTAAAGGCTCCCAAAACACCATCCGCATGGAGTGGCTAGTGGAAGAAATCATGGCGGAACCAGAAAGAAAAAAGGAACTCCTGGTACGACAGGATAAGGAATGGCAAAATCATTAAATTCGTGTTATGGTTTTTGTGCAATTACAAACGGCCCTATCGTCTAACGGTTAGGACGGAGCCTTCTCAAGGCTCAAATCAGAGTTCGATTCTCTGTAGGGTCACATTCAGAGACATGTTATAATGGAGTATATTACAAAATTAACAAAAAGATCATATGTCTGAACAAGGACCAGAACAAATACAAGAAACTCCGGATCAGAAAATTTTAAAAAATGTAATCACAGAGTGGAGAACGGGAGCTGGGGCAGGAATTGTCACACCATCAATACTTAGTGTGCTCGAAAATTTAATGGCGGTTCATCAAGAAAAAGTTACTGTTGATGGTGCGTGCGACGCTCTCGATTCTCTTTCTAGAGTTGCACTTAAAATTAAGGAGACCCTGAAATCAGAACAAGGAAAAGTAAACCTTGAGTCATAAAAACAATCCTAACGATGACGGAAGAGGATTTGAGTTGAGATGATGGCGACTATAATAACGGATAGATAAACGATCATGATAGAAGAGTAGGAGTATGGAAGTATTTTGAGGGAACCGAGGATGATGGCCGATGTCCAGGAAACAAAGGAAAGGGCACCACTTGCGAGGAGAAGGGGGCGATGTCGCATGAATTCGTCGGAGGAGGGAAAATGGTGGCCGACGTGGCGTTCAATGCGAGGCAGGTGCGACATGTGGAATACAATTCCATTGAGTAGGATGACTCCCACGATTGTCATCTTGGTTAAAAATTTGGAAGAATTTAAATAAGTTTCCGTATCAGTCAAAAATATACCAATACCAGAAATAATAAGGAGGGTAAGACCAAACCATACAAACCGACTACCGATTTTAAGGAATCTTAATTCCGTTTTACTTACTTTCTCATCCTTCACTGTACTGAAAAACATAGCATCACTCAAATAGGCGCCTCCAGCTCCAGTCACCACACCTAGAAGGTGCACTATGGTAAGCAAAGTCTTCACATCTAAAAATTCCATACTTTTATTTTAACTTATTTTAACAGAAAACCCGCCGTGTATGCGGCGGGTCTGTGGGGTAGGAGCTACCTGGGCTAGTTAGACCCAAGTGTAGAGCACGAGGGCGCTGATATGACCATCAAATTGGAGGCTGTGAACATTCCAGCCTTTCACTGCACCCGCTCCCGGACAAGGAGGGTACTTTGTGTGTTCCTTCTGGGCGTAGAGATACGCCGCCACTTCGATCGCCGTATAACCTCGACCTGAAAGTGACGCGGCTTCAGGCAAATGTTTACCGGTAAGATACATCACTCCGATGTTCTCGGCGTCCTGAATCGGTGCCCAGTGAGTAAAACGTTTGTTTTTGTCACCCAGCACATATCGCAAAGCCATGACGATGTGGCTCTGGCTAGTGCAGTTGTCGATGACCGTCTGTGAAGACGGAAATTCTGTCGTCTTCATAGGCGAAATCCTCCATATAGTTTATATCATATCCACAGTATCAAGTCACATCCATTTTTCAATAAAACAACATGTTAAAATATTATCAGTTCTCTCGTCCCCAAAAGGGCAGAGGCAGATCCTTAGTTTTTGGAGGACGCAACTTGATCTACACTCAAAAGAAGTTTTTTGAAATCCATGACCAGCTAGCGTGGATTCTGAACAATGTTTCTCCCATGGAACGGATTCGGGGCGGTTTTTTCATGGTAGCAAATCCAGTAAATGGAGTAGCCTTATTCACAACCATCACTGGAGAAATACATTCGAACAAGGTAGCCGCTCTATCTGGAGCAGTCGCTGAAGAAGCGGCCCAGCTTGCTGCAAACCCTGGACAGGACACGAGTTTCCTCTGTCTAACGGGTAATCCACAGAAAGAAGTAGCCAGTGCGATCCGCACAAGAGGATTCATTTTCTCTCTTGCGGGTGGTCCTCGAGAAACTTGTGAGGCGATACTATTTTGCCTCGCTTGTAGGCTCGACCAGATCACGCTGAAAGAGGCCGAGGGACTCGCACTGCTGACCAGTAACCAACAGTTTGCAAGAATCTGGAAAGCAGTACCTACGGAAATTCAAGAACCACTGTTCGCCTAGAACCCGCTCCCAGTTCAAGGCAAAACCCCTCGCTCCGGCTGAAAAGCCGGAGCATCTATTTTATAAATTTTTTAACTTCAGATTTCATCTTTGAGATATTAGGTGGAAGCCAGATTATTTTTTTGTCCCCGCCTCCTTGACGGACAGTCCTTTTAAACCAGGTCATCTGCCTCTTAGCATACTGCCAAGTCTCTATCTGTATCCTATCTATTAATTTTTCTTTGGTGATTTTATTTTGTAAATATAGAGCGACAAGACGATACTCCAATCCAATTTCTTCCATCCGTTTCCAGGAAAGACCTCCTTTATGCAAATTTTGAACTTCTTTTACTAAACCCTTTTTCATCCACCCCCCGATCCTCTTATTTATCTTTTCTTTTAAATTCTTCTCTTCTATTTTGATCCCAATTTTCAACACATTGTATTTCAATGTGTTGCCCCGCGAAACTCGACCAGAGGGAGATGTAGAGTGGGGGCCAGCTAATGCTATTTCTATCGCTCGAATAAGTCTTCTAGGATTTTTAGCATCGATATTCCCAGCTCTCTCTGGGTCTAAGTTTCTCAAGATATTGAATAGTTCTGCTACAGGTTTGCTTTCAAGTTGTTTGCGTAGTTTGGGGTTGGGTGGTACCTCAGGGATATTAATTTTGCCAAGTAGAGCATCTATATAAAGCCCTGTGCCGCCGCAAATAATAGGAAGCTTGTTTTTCTTTAAAATTTTGTCTATTGCTTTATCTGCCAGTTTTTTATAATCAGAAACAGAAAACTGTTTTTTAAGGCTCACAACATCAAGTAAGTAGTGGGGGACACCCTGCATCTCTTTCTTGGTAATTTTGCCGGTACCAATATCCAGCCCCTTATACACCTGCCTCGAATCAGCCGAAACAATTTCTCCATTAAATTGTTTGGCCAACTCGACAGCCACCTCACTTTTGCCCGATGCCGTGGGGCCGAGAATCACTAGTATTTTTTGCATAGAAGTTTATCTTGAAAAAGATTAGTATATACTTATGATTATAATTGTAAATTCATTATGAAAATATGACCACTGAGCCCGACCAACCGTATAAAACTAGTGGGAATTTTTCTCCTCACGATTTTGATCAAAGTGATTTTGGTGGAATATATCGCGGTGTACCCAAAATCACTGAATCACCCACGAATATAGAAGAACTTGCCAAAATACTAAAGGGCTATCACGATCGTGATATTGCTGTAAAAATCAGAAATACAGGACATTCTACTAACGGACAAACCATTACCAATGGAGTCCAAATTAGCTTGAGTAATATCCAAAATACTTATTTTGATGAGGAAAAAATGGAAGTTACTGTGGGAGCCGGTGTTAGTTGGGATCTTTTATACTAGGCCTCCTGCTCACAGTATAGCAGGTTACGTAGTGTTTGTCAAGTGCCGGAGGAGAGACTTGAACTCTCACACCTTGCGATACACGATTTTGAGTCGTGCGCGTCTACCATTCCGCCACTCCGGCTTTGTCCCGCCATAGCTCGAGCAACAGCGGACTTACTTTAGACTTTACCATTTTTCAAATTATTCTGCTATAATTTTTCTATAATTACACAAATTATTTATGTCACAGTTTTATAATGATTCTATATTTTGGGTCGAGGTGGATAAAATAAAACCAAACCCATACCAGCCAAGGAAAGAATTTGACCCAGTGGCTCTGCAGGCCCTGGCTGATTCGATAAAACAATATGGTGTACTCCAAGCACTTGTAGTCACCCGCAAAGAAAACTTTCGAGAGGACGGTCTTAAAGTAGAATATGAATTGATCGCAGGAGAGAGGCGCCTACGAGCATCGAGGCTCGCAGGCCTAAGAGAGGTGCCAGTACTCATACGAGCAGGGGAGGAAAACGACCTGATGAAACTCGAGCTTGCTATCATCGAAAATGTGCAAAGAGAAGATTTGAACGCAGTCGAACGCGCCAGAGCTTTCAAAAAACTAGTGGACGAATTTGGTTTCAAACACATCACTATCGCTCAGAAAATAGGCAAGAGTAGAGAATACGTATCGAATACCTTACGCCTACTTTCCCTTCCGGAAGAAATACAAAATGCTGTTTCAGAAGGAAAGATTACCGAAGGCCATACTAGACCACTCCTCATGCTCTCGGACAGGCCACAGGAACAATCAGTTCTGTTCAAAGAAGTACTTTACAAAAAAATATCAGTGCGCGAAGCCGAGCTTATCGCTCGCAAAATCGCTGTGGAAAGAGCTCGTGTTATTACTCCAGAAATGGATCCGGTCGTTTTCGAATTTGAAGAAAAGTTTTCTGAAAGTCTAGGTACCCGTGTGCAGATAGAAAGGAAAAAAACGGGGGGTAAGCTGATGATCGACTTCTTTTCATACGACGACCTTAATGCAATATTCGAACTCCTAAAAAATAAAAAGGCTAGTAGCAGGAATGAGATGATGGAGAGATATGAGGAGAGTGAGAAGTCAAAAGTTCATAAAGTTGAAAGTCAGAATATAGAACCCAAAAAAGAGGAGGAGGTAGATAAAATTGAAATAGCTACGACGGCCGAGGATGACAGGACTCCTGAAGATATAAAGAAAGACGATAACACTCTAATACCCAACGCCGCATCTCCTGGTGGTCGAGCTTCGCTGGGCAAGGAAGATCAAGATATTTACTCCGTCAAAAATTTCTCTTTATAGTAGAGGAAGCTAACTTTCTTCCTTCTTTGCAAATCTACCACGGCGGAATTTTTTGGGTTCAGAGAATATTTCTAGAGCTCGTTCAAATGTGACTTTATAAACGTCGTCTTCTTTTAGAGATCTAAAATCTTTCTCATGTACGACATATGGGCCGAAGCGCCCAATATTGGCTGAGATTGGTTTGCCAGTTTCGGGGTGATTACCGAGTAAGCGGGGGAGAGAGAGGTAATGTAAAGCTTCTTCCACTGTTACCTCATGAGGATTCTTCTCTTTCGGAATACTGGCCATTCTTAATTTTTCCTTCTTTCCTTTTTCCTTTTTTCCTTTCTCACCCAACTGTACATATGGCCCAAACCTGCCGTCCATGACATATATAGGCAAATCTGTTGTTGGGTCCACCCCAATAGGTTTGGCTTCCTCTATGATTTCTCCGAGTATCGTCCGCATACCTTTACAATCTGGGAAAGTCTCGCAAGACATGAATTTGCCTCCGCGACCGAGCTTAATTACCATGCCTTTGCCACAAATAGGGCATTTAATTTGGGGATCTACGTCGCCCAGAGTAGTCAGTTTATCTATTTTATCTTTACTCTTCACATCCTTCAGAAATGGCCCATAGAATTCGCGCAGGGTCGGCTCATATTTCCTTTTACCTAGGGCTATATCATCCAGCTCATCTTCCATATCGGCGGTGAAAGTGTCACCAATGTATTTTTCGAAATTATTTTCCAAGAAAGTAGAGACGACGTCGCCAGTGTCCGTCGGCTTCAAAGCCTTACCATCTTTCTCCACATAACCTCTATCCACAATAGTTTTAATAGTAGAAGCGTAAGTAGAAGGGCGGCCGATACCTCTTTTCTCTAATTCTTTAATTAAACCTGCTTCACTGTAACGACCTGGTGGCTCTGTCTGCTTACCTTCACTTCCTATATTTAAAAGATTGAGAGAATCCCCAGCTTTCATTTTTGGCAATTCCACATCTTCTCCGCGAGCTTTTATATCTGCTAAGAGCCAACCAGGGGAGACGACTCTTTGGCCATTGGCTGCAAAATCAGGAATACCAAGGGTGACCCTTGGTTCCCCGACATTCGCAAGCACCCTCGTCCTCATCATCTCTGCGTCTTGCATTTGGCTGGCGACGGTTCGGGACCAAATGAGGTTGTATAACTTTTTCTGTTCATCGTTTATACCCGCAGAATCCTTGCTGAAATCTGTCGGTCTTATTGCCTCATGGGCTTCTTGTGCGTTTTTGGATTTGCTTGTGAATTTCCTGGCTAAAAATAATCCTTTGCCAAATTTTTTCTCCACGATGTTATTTATCTGGGAAATAGCATTGCCCGACAAAGTGATAGAGTCAGTTCTCATGTAAGTTATGAGGCCTGATTCATAAAGTTTCTGGGCAATACCCATAGTTCTCGAAGGAGCGAAACCGAGCCTACTTGAAGCAGCTTGTTGTAATGTAGAAGTAATAAATGGTGGCCGTGGACTTCTTTTCACCTGACTTTCTTCCACGCTCACCACTCTCCATCCATTGTTCTTTCCTGTCTCTACGATACTGGCTGCTTCTTTTTCTGTTTTCGGCTCTTCAGTGCAAGTAAATAAAATTTCTTCTTTTTTTTCTGTAGAAAGTTTTGCCGTTACCACCCAATATCCTTCCGGTTTGAAAGCGCGGATTTCGCGCTCACGTTCCATTATAATGCGCAAAGCGGGGGATTGGACGCGCCCAGCGGATAAGCCATATCGCACCTTTTTCCAAATTAAACCAGATAAATCATAACCGACGAGCCTGTCCAGAACTCGCCTGGCTTCTTGAGCTTCCTTTAAATTTTCATCTATATCTCGTGGGTGTTTGAAGGCTTCTTCCACAGCTTCCTTCGTAATTTCATGATAAGTAACTCTTTTAATATCTTTCCTTTTTTCCTTCTTTCCTTCAGTAATAATCTCTGAGAGGTGCCAAGCAATAGCTTCTCCCTCACGATCGGGGTCTGTCGCGAGCAATATTTCATCTGCCTTTTTTGCAGCCGCTTTTATTTCAGCTACCACTTTTTCTTTGCCTTTACTTATTTCGTAATGGGGGATGAAGCCACCAGGGATATCGATAGCTTTTTTGTTACTCTTTGGTAAATCCCGCACATGCCCAATACTCGCGAGCACTTTATACTCGCTTCCCAAATACTTGGAAATTGTTTTCGATTTCGCTGGTGATTCTACGATAACAAGTTTCATTTTAATTTAAATACAAAAATTTTATTACAAAACTAAGAGTAATGTAAAAATATTAAAAAAGCAAAAGCTTCGGCATCTTGGAGGACGCCGAAGCTTTCCATCCGCTCGCGTTCACTTTAGGTACTTCTCTCGAAGTTTGCGGATTCCTTTCTCGGGAATCTCATCTCGCACCTCTTTGTCCCTCGTGATGAGAGACTCGAGAAACGAGATCATTTTGGAAAAACTCGTCAGGTCGGTAAAACCCGAACCGGTCGGCGATCCTGTAACGAAGGTCGGTAAACTACACCTGCCTCCTTCTACGGACTCACCGTTCTCAAGCTTCTCGAAAATGTTTCTCGCAAGGATCCCCGCAAATACTCTGCGTACCCTTGCGGCGGCTTGGGCCGTCACTCCGAGCGCGGCCATTTCCCCTGGTCGCCTCATTGCATGATTTTCAACCCACCTTATAGCCGCGTGAGCAGAGACCAAGTTACAGGTCTCAAGATCTCTCGGATTAAAATCCGTGAAAATCAATACGAAAAGGCCGACCGCGCTGTCAAACTCCTTTTTCGCGATTTTGTCATTCGCTCGATCTAAAGCGACGACATCTATCCTTGCTTGAGCCACGACGGGCACCAAACAAAGACTAGAAAGAACTGCGAGTGCTACTAATCTCACTATCATAGGATCTTCTCTCCAGGTTCAATTTAACACTTTCTAGTGATACTCTCAATATAAATAAACATTCAGCGGTCGGAGCATCACACTCCGACCGCTGGTAAAAGCTTTACCCATAATTCCGGCGCCGATAGATCCCGCGCTCTCCCTTGGGGATACGGCATTTGGGACCTCTCTTAAGCCGGTGGGAATGACTGCGCCCCCGTTTCTTCGAACGTCTGGCGTCTGCAATCTTGTTTCTGTCCTTCTCCACGGGTTTCTGGTTGTAGAACCAATCCCTCACTTTTGACCTCCTTTCTCTTGTGTTTATTTTGACTGTGTCGAAACGCCGCACAACTTGAAAGCGTTATAGCGACGCAAAGAAAAACAATGTCCGGTATGTACCCTTCCACTTGCCCCTCCGCAAAACGAGTTTGACCGCCACATCTTTTTAAATTAAAGCACACCTCACTAGTTTTATCAAACGTAAACCGCCCGGGACTCTGGTTGAGTCCCGGGACGGGATTGTGGTGCGTGGTCTCCGCTACCGTTCGCCCCCGATGAATACTCGGTTGCGACGAGGTAGATCGGCAGCCAGGTGGACGAGAGGTTCATTTCTGCCCATGGCCGCCGCGACAGTGTCGTAACGGGGATCGTAATCAGGCTCCCCATACTTCTGAACATCCGCGGCGGTTGCCTGGACGATAGGAGTCTGGAGACGAATCTGCAGGCCGTTTTGATCGAGAGTCGGAGTGAAAGTGAGCCCGTCACCGCCGATCATCTGCGACCACGCGCCGTTGGCACATGCCCACAGGACGAATCGGTGAACACGTTGCCCGGTCGGGATGTGTTCCATGAGGGCCCGCACAGCAGGAGTGTCGGTAAACACTCTCTCCTGCGGATCGATGCCGTCATATTGGACCATCCCAGTCCCGTTGAGAACACCGCGGACGATCTCTCCGATCACCCGGTATTCCCGAGGTTTCGAATCCGGGACGAAGCTCGCCGCGGCCACATCCTGCAGTAGGCCAGTAGCGACTTCGATTCGATCCACCGCACGGATCTGCTCCATTCCGCCTTCGATGACAGGAGGACCAGCTTCAGCGGGATGGTCGCGCTCCCAATTGAGCGCTTCCAGCCGATTTGTCCGATCTCTCTTGACTTCAATAATAACGAAAATCGTAAGAACCACGACAAACAGGAAGAACACACCCAAAAGAATGGAATCACTAACGATTGGCGGAGTATCGATCGCCGCTTCGTTAGAAGTTGCGTTCGTACCACCCTCGTTCCTCGCGCCGTCGGACTTGACTACTTCTTCCGCGATCAGTGGAACGTATGCTTTCATCCCCGGAGGGACGAAGAAGCATTCACCGAGGTTCATGGCGTAGAACACCATTCCCTTCTTAGTAAACTCGCGTTCGGCTTCCTGTAACACCACATTCTTGGGGTGGGCAAGAGCCTCACGCCAACGCGAACCGACGATGTGCCACAAGGCGTTCACGTCTTTGGGGACGTAGCCCATGAAGCAATAAGTGCCTCCGGTCGGGTTGTCCCCGCCGGCCGGCTCGATGATCGGGATGTTTTCCGGCGCTTCTTGTGCCACTAGGGTAACCCCTACGAGTAGCACAAGCAAAAACAACACCTGCAAAAGACGATTCATGTTTCCCTCCTGTAGACTGACAAACTACCTATCCTCTAGTATTATAGCAAATTAATAATCATCCGTCAAGTTTATTGGGCAATAGTAGAGAGAGATCTTAAAATAAGACTAGAATTGCCCGTGTCTTTTACCATAAAACCGGCATGCTCAATTTTGTCGCGCAATTCATCGGAGAGTTTATAATCATTGTTTTTGCGAGCCTCATCACGTTGTTTTTGTAAATCTTTTATTTCATCAGGGATTTCCCGAATCTGTTCTGCTAATTTTTTTATGTTTAAACCCAAAACCTGATCCATTTTATTTATAGTTTCTTTGTCATTTATTTCTTGAAGCAAAGCAATAGCAACGGGAGTATTGAGATCATCTGCAATAGCTTCAGAAAAACTAAAGATGACCTTTGGTTCGCCTTCGGCAATTCCGGAACCAAGGGTCATCCTTGGTTTTTCGGCATATTCCGCGACGATTTTTTCAAGCGCCACCTGCGCTCCCTCCACAGCTTCCCAGGTAAAATTGCTTGGGGTGTTGTAGCGGCTAGTCAAAAGCCAGTAGCGGTAAGAGAGCGGGTGGATGCCGCGTTCTTTGAGGTCAGAAAGGTAGAGCACGTTGCCAGTCGATTTTGAGAGTTTCGTGTCGTCAATGCGAATATGTTCGCGGTGCAGCCAGAAGCGGGAGAAAGGGGATTTGCCCGACGCCGCTTCGGCCTGAGCGATTTCATTATTGTGATGTACACCTATGTGTTCGATCCCTCCGGTATGGATATCAATCTGCTCACCGAGCAAAGCAAAAATCATAGCGGTACATTCGATATGCCAACCCGGGAAGCCTCGGCCCCATTTGCTCTCCCAACCTAATTCCTGTTTCCCTATGTCAGACATCGGGGGAACCTCTGAAATTTTCCATAAAACAAAATCTTTAGGGTTTTTCTTTTCCAGATTTTCACTAATCCTTGCTTGCCCCGCGAAGTCTTTGACGGAGTGGGGGCCGAGCTTGCCATAATTTGGGAACTTTTCCGTATCAAAATAAACTCCATCACTAATAATATAAGCGAGACCTTTTTCTTCTAATTTTTCTATTAGTTTTTTTTGCTCTTCTATATAGTCAGATGCAAAAGGAAAGTGGGAAGGTTTCTTGATATTAAGTTGTTCCAGATCGGCTTTGAAAATGTCCGCATACTTTTTGGCCAGCACTTTCATATTCTCCATATTTATTTCTAGACCTTCAGCTTTCAAACCTTTAGTCATTTTATCTTCCCCTATATCGGCATTACCTTCGTTGTCACCAGAAAGGTGTCCGAAGTCAGTAATATTTATCACTTGATTTACTTTATAATCAAAATACTCAAAAGTTCTTCGCAAAACATCGGTGAAAACAAACATGGAGAGGTTGCCAATATGCTGCCTACCGTAAACTGTCGGTCCGCAGTGATACATACTGACTGTGCCATCAGATATTGACGAGAATCTTTCCTTCTCTCCCGTAAGTGTGTTCTGAAGTTTGATATCCATCTTAATTTTCAATTTTTAATTTAAAATTTTTAATCAATGACTAAATTTAGGAATTTCCAAACATTAACACATTAATAATTAAATAAAAATTAGGAACTAAAAATTAGAAATTAATCCTATAGCCACTTTTTTATTTTGAAGAAGGCAAACATGCAGAGCGAAAGCCCTATCATGCTGGCGATGATTATATAGAAAGCGTCTGCCCGGTCAACCAGGGGCAGATCGACTGCCATGTTGAAGATGGAAGCGATAATAGAAGCGGGAATAGTCATAGAAGCGAGAACGGTGAGAGTTTTCATCACTTCATTCTGTTTGGTAGAAAGAAGGGAATTATTCGTCTCTCGAAGTTCTGAAAGGAAATTAGCATGATCGTTAGCCGATTTTACCAAACGCTGCCATTCCTCGATAAGTTCATCCATTTCAGTATTAAACTTCTTACCTAAAACTTCAGTACCGAGAAGCTTCAGTTCAGCAAACATCTGTCCATGAGGCTCGATCACCCTTCTAAAATTAAGTAGGTCGCGACCAACTTTGGATATATGGAGAACCATCTCTTTTTCTTTTCCTTGAAATATTTTTTTCTCTATACCATTTAATCTATCTTCAATGAATAAAAGTTCATCAAAAAGGCAGGTATAAATTCCTGTCATGATTTCTACGAAAGTGTGGTTACCGCCTTCCTCGCGTTCGAGCATCTCCTTCACTTCCGATTCTTTGGCATATTTATAAAGAGCGTCGATCGTGTCATAGCGCACAGTAATAAGAACTTTACGACCAATGACGAAATCTATTTCCTGTTCACTACTTGTACCAGAGTGACTGTGTTTAAGAACAGGAATATGGACCACGGTGTAGAGCTTGTCGCCTGAAGCAACTACTTTCGGCTTGGGAGTAGGATGCAACAAATCATTTGCGATGGAAGAATCGAGTCCGTATTCACGCATAATTTTCTCTATCTCTTCCTTTTGAGGCAAACTAACATCGAGCCAAGAAGAATATTTTTTTTGATAATGAGTGATCACTTTGATACAATTGTATCAATGTTCAATATTAAAGAGAAATTTACCGCCTCGCCTTTATCCACATACAAGGGCACCCTGACCCAGACATTTGTTTCCATAGCTTTGATCGGCCTCATATTTGGCGCTGGTTTTTATTTTGGAAAAGGGAAAGAAGAAAAAAGAGCTGTCATAAACATAGGCGGAGTTCCAGAGAGCGAAATAGCTGATGTAAATTTTGATCCATTTTGGGAAACTTGGAGGGTACTCGAAGAAAAATTTGTATCTTCGACAAGTACCAACACGACTGCTCTAACCTCCGACAAAAAAGTTTGGGGAGCGATCGAAGGTTTGGCCTCCGCTTATGGCGACCCTTACACTGTTTTCTTTCCTCCAGTCGAATCAAAAATGTTTGCCGAAGAAATAAGAGGTTCGTTTAGTGGAGTAGGTATGGAAATCGCTTCACAAAGCGGCATCCTGACTGTCATCGCTCCACTCAAAGATACTCCAGCGGAGAAAGCTGGAGTAAAAGCGGGCGATAAAATATTGCAGATAGGCGACACCAACGCAGTGAAAATGTCGACCGAAGAAGCTATTTCACTCATAAGAGGAGAGCAGGGAACTGCTGTCACTATCACTTTCGCTCGGGACGGAGTGAAAGAACCACTAGTAAAAAGTATAGTTCGCGATACGATCAACATCCCAACTATTGATTACAAAAAACTTCCAAGCGGAGCCTACCTCATACAACTTTTCAGCTTCTCCGAAAATTCAGCAAATTTGTTCAGACAAGCTCTCCGACAATTCGTCGAATCAGGTTCAGATAAATTAATCTTGGATTTACGCAATAATCCAGGAGGTTACTTGGAAGCGGCAGTATCGATGGCAAGCTGGTTCCTGCCAACTGGAGAGATAATCGTGTCGGAAGATTTTGGAGGTAAGAGAGAAAATGTAGAACATAGGAGTTATGGTTACGATATATTCAACAAAAATTTGAAATTTGTCATCCTAGTAAATGGCGGTTCAGCCTCAGCTTCCGAAATTTTGGCTGGAGCTTTGAGTGAGCACGGCAAAGCCGTTCTTATCGGTGAAAAAACATTTGGGAAAGGTTCGGTGCAGGAACTCGTCGATATAACAGGGGACACATCACTTAAAGTGACTATCGCTCACTGGCTCACCCCGCTCGGTAACTCGATATCAAATGGGGGCCTGTTGCCTAAAATAGAAATAAAAAATACGGCGGAAGATGTAGCTTCTGGTAAGGACAGGGTACTAGAGAGAGCGGTGGAGTTTTTGAATACGAAATAGGGCCGCGCGTTGCCGCGCGGCCCTTGGTGTGCTGGAGAGTTACTCCTACACAACTACATTTCAGAGAGGTGCGGATACTTTTCCCGCACCTCATCGAAGTACTTGCCGTACCCGCCCGACTCGACGACTCCGAATCGAAGCAGACCATCATAGAGTTTTCCGAGGTCGGCTTCGAGTCCTGATCTGTGAGAATTGGTGGCTTCGTCGATATACTGACGAACCGTGGGCGAATCGATCCTTGGGATCCCACTCCGGTTGCTCTGGGCTTCCAAAATGTCCTTCACGGCCCAGAGCAATACAGAGTGGGCGCGTTCTCGGATTTCCTCCTCGGTCATCCTGAAGAGTAGGTCCTTGGCGAAGTGCCACCCCAAAAGATATTGGAGCTCGTCAGCCTTTGCTTGCACGATGCGGAGCTTGTAATCTGTGGTAAGCCTCTCCCACCCGCCCCGTTTTTTGTCGAGGAGGAGGATTATGATGGTGCAGAGGCACATAGCCTCTAAGGCAACCAACATCACTAGAGCCGCCAGGGAGTATCCCTCTTTGTTGGTATGCAGAGAGTAAATAACTCCAACCACCACAGCAACAAAAGCCAAAAATAACACCACCGGCAGGCCCGGGCCGGATTCATGCGAGGGAACCTCGCTGTCCGTTGGGGCGTACATCTGGAAAATTGCACTTTTGGTTTTCATACTACTATCTCCTTTCGAGAGATTTTGCCTTTGACAAGTTACTACGAGGTGGAGACTATGTGTCTCGATCCAGTGGGTTTGCGTTCCTCTGGAAAAGCACTTCACCTCTACCGATAGCCAAGGTTTTGGCAATGGATTTACCTCCTGTATTATACACCCAAATTGGGGTACTTGTCAAGTTAAATACCCTAAACCCAATTTTAGCTTTAATTATATATAGGATTGGGTTAGAATGATTCCATTATAGGTAATTTATAATTCATGAGTTTCAATTCACAACCAACAGCAGACTCTCCAGAAAATAGCCCTCAAGAAATAGAAGCAAGGGATGCGGCTAGGGAAGTTATTGCTCATCAAAATAGAATCGGTCCTGACAGAGGTATGTATATCAACCCTAACCCAGCTCCAGGTGATAAACATCTTTGGTTCGGTAAAAAAAGAGAAGATAGCAAACTTGAATTTATTCCTTTTGACGATCCAAGAGCAGAAGCTACTCTAAAAGAGTATTATCTTTTAGATAAGGATATAGCCGAGTTAGGATAATATGAAAGTAATTTTGCTAAAAGATATAGCGGGAATAGGAAGGAAGGGAGATGTGAAGGATGTAGCGGAGGGTTATGCGCAGAATTTTTTGTTGCCGAGGAAAATGGGAGTAGTAGCGACAGAGAAAGAAGTGGCGAGATTAAAAATAGAGAGAAGTAGAGATGAAGAAGAAAGAAAAATTCAAGAAGAACTCTTGGAAAAAAACATTGAATCTCTTTCAGAAAAGAAAATTGTAATCAAATCAAAAGCAAGTGAAGCAGGACATTTGTTTGCTGGCATTCACAAAACAGAAGTTCTAAAAGCAATCGAAGAACAAACTAATATCAAATTGCCGGAAGAATCTTTGCTGATGAAAGGGATGCTAAAAGAAATTGGAGAGCATAGAATAGAAATCAAAACCGAAGGTAAGAAAGCTGAACTTGTTCTATCAGTTGAGGCATTATAAAACGGAAGGGGCGCGGATCTCTCCACGCCCCCGCTTCTCAACCTGTTTGCTCACCATGTCCATCATCCGGAGCATCGGCTTTATTCTTCCGATCCACGATATCACAGATGAGTTGGTAAGAAATGAGAATCACGAAGATTGTAAAAAGCACATGGTCCACAGTCTGAACCATTAGACGCCTCGCACTGTTTGCCTCGCTGCCGAGCACCCCAACCAGTGCCGACCCAAAGTCGCCAATAAGGCACGCGAGAGCGACCCGATACAAGCTAAACTTCATAGTTTTTTCCCTCCGATAAAAAAGGATACTACAAGAATTTATTAAGTCAATAAGATGATAAGATAAAAGCATGATTAGGAATATTTGGAGAGTAGTGGGGGCGCCCTTAGTACTCCTCGTCGTATTTACTTTGTTGTGGATTTTTTGGAAAAAGTCGGGCTTACCAAACGACACAGAACTTATACTAGCGACTCGACACTATTTCGACCTCTATGGATATTGGATAGTACTTGCAAGTGCGATTATAGAGGGGATGCTCTTCGCTGGGCTCTATTACCCAGGGAGTTTGGTCATTTTCCTGGGGGTAATATTCGCCGGGAATAATAAAATGGCTGTCACTTTGGTCATCACTCTCGTGAGTCTCGGCCTCACCATTGCCTATACCTGCAACTATCTACTTGGAAAATACGGTTGGTACAAGATCCTCCTAAAATTTGGGCTTCAAAAACCGATAGAAGACGCTCAAAATAAACTGACTCAATACGGTAAGAAAGCAATATTCTTGAGTTACTGGCATCCAAATTTGGCCGCGCTCATTTCTACATCAGCCGGCATACTACATTTTCCATTTAAAAAATTCCTTCTTTATTCCATACCAACAATAATCGCATGGAGTGCCTTCTGGGGCATCTTAGCCTTTGTGATAGGAGAAAATACAATAAAACTGATAGGTCTGCGTTTCGCCATCGCCGTGGCTATTATCTGGCTCTTATATAGAGGGGTGAGGTATAAGAAATATATACTTACACCACACTCACAAGTTTCTTCACCATAATCTTACCGTCGAAATGAGTCTTGCGTTTTGAGGAAAATTCTACTTTACCCTCTTTCAAGGAAAAAATGGTGTGGTCGCGACCCATTTTTACATTTTTACCAGGTAGGATAGCAGAGCCGCGTTGGCGGATAATAACAGAGCCGATTTGAGCCACAGAACCAGCACCAAGTTTGACCCCGAGATATTGAGGGCCTGAATCTCTACCATTTTTAGTTGAACCTGCTGCTTTCTTATGTGCCATATTGGGATGTATAATAAACTAATATGGAAGAATATGCAAATATAGATGATCTAGAAAAAAAAGAGGAAAACAGCCTAAAATCCAAGTTTGAAAAGTTTCTGGGAAGTACTTGGTGGTGGGTCGCAGTAGTAGTGTTGGTAGCAATAAGTGCTTTTTGTGTGGGTCGATTTACTGCAATAAGGAGCGAGAAGGAACCAGTGAGAGTAGTGCAAGAAAAAGAAAATTTAGTATCAAGTATCAAGAACCAAGAACAAGATATAGAAAAAAATAAGACCTCTGTTATAAAAAATACTCAACCTGCGGCGGCCACAATTCCTCAAGAAGAGGCTTTGGGGAAAATTGAGGTAGTGGCGTCAAAAAACGGCACCAAGTACCACCTGCCGACATGTGCTGGAGCCAAACAAATATCAGATAAAAATAAAATTACCTTTACCTCTATCGACGAAGCCCGAGCTGCAGGCTATACTCCAGCGGCAAACTGCAAAGGGTTGAAGTAAATGGAAAGAATAACTAAAAAAATAAATAGGTGGGGAACCAATATGGAAGTTGGGTTCTTTTTGGCCCTGCGGCAACTGAAGAGGTCGGGGAAATCGACGACTTTTTTGATTATATTTGTGATGACGCTCACGTTCTTAAATTTAGTAGTGGTGCGTGGAATATTAGTCGGATTACTTCAAGGTTCGACTGACGTGTATGTAGAAAATTATTCGGGTGATATTTTGATCACAAACCTGACTAAGAAAAATTATATTGAAAACAGCCCAGCGATACTGAGCACGATCAAAAATATGCCTTGGGTGGAAAATGTGGCGGCTCGATATATGGAATCAGGAAGTATCGAGGCCAATTACAAAGCAAGAGTGCGCCTTGCCGATGATCCAAATAGTGCTGGGGGAGTAGTCGCTGGTATTGATCCTGATACAGAAGATGCGACAACTCATCTGGCTTCCAAAATCATCGAGGGTTCCTACCTTAATTCCGGCGATGCCGACGCTATCTTAATCGGCGCCAACCTAACTAAAAAATATTTACCGGTCGACATTCCGGGATTTCCCCTCCTAGAAAACGTAGCTGTGGGCGACAGAGTACGACTTACTGTAGGCGGTAATACCAAAGAAGTAATGATAAAAGGCATCGTGCAATCTAAAACAGATTCTATCGACATGCGAATATTTATGCTTGATAGAAGTTTACGACCACTTATCGGAAGAGGCGATTTTAATGTGGACGAAATTGCGATCAAATTAAAACCAGGAAGTGACCCTTATTTAGTAAAAGAAGCTCTGCTTAAAGCCGGGGTAGGGGAAACATCGCGAGTACAAACCTGGCAGGAATCACTGCCGAAGTTCCT
Organism: Candidatus Paceibacterota bacterium; assembly: GCA_036517255.1. Taxonomy (NCBI): domain Bacteria; kingdom Bacillati; phylum Minisyncoccota; species Minisyncoccota bacterium. The sequence continues at coordinate 87,541 of DATDXE010000017.1, read as the reverse complement.
ACTCGATATTCAAAATACTTTTGGCATGCTCGGAAACGTCATGGGCTCGATCAGCCTGGTCGTCGCCTCTATTACCATCTTCATCGTAGTATTTATTAACGCGATTACAAGAAGAAAATTTATCGGTATTATGAAAGGTATCGGTATTGCTCCAGGAGCGATCGAGATATCATACGTTTTGCAATCAGTCTTCTATGCCACTCTAGGCATCTTTATAGGCATGACCCTCCTTTACGGATTTATGGTGCCATTCTTCGCTGCTCATCCGATCAACTTCCCATTCTCCGACGGCATATTAGTAGCTGAAGTCCCAGGCACTTTCTTACGCGCCTTCCTCATCATACTCGCCACTATCATCGCCGGCTTTGTTCCTGCAAGGTTAGTAGTAAAGAAAAACACTTTAGATTCTATCCTAGGCCGATAGGCTTAACCAAGGATGACCCTTGGTATACCAAGGGTCATCCTTGGTTATTGGTTAATTTAGGTGAAAGGGATAAAATTTTTAATGAATCTGATGCCTCTTTTGGCAGAGAGGATAAGTACGATAAGGCCAATGATGATGAGAAAACCATCATAACTCCATCTGGCCAAATCATCATCGGAGAGATGGAGCCAGATACCAAACTCATCGAAAGAAAGACCAAGGCCAAAACCGTGCAGCATGGCTATCCAATATTTTGCCCTAGGTCCAGAAAAAACTAGGGAAAGATATCCAGCTGCCGCAAGAATGAAAAAACCATAAGCATAATGGTGCACGTGCACCCCCCACCATGGGATGTGTAAGTCCGGGTTTATATGACTAATTATCCTGGCTCCCATGAAGGTAAGCAGGAAGATGAAGGCAATAGGAAAGAGTATATAAATATAAAGACCGTCCTCATTATTCTCAGTCTTATATTTTATCTCTTGGTTTACTTTTTTAAATAATTTAAATGGAGGCATTTCCTAGGAAAATAATAGAAGATAATATAGGATAGAAATATAATAAAATATACGACTAAATGCAAATAATTAAAGTAAGAAATTTAAAGAAATCTTTTCGCTCTGGAGACAAAGAACTCCATGTGCTAAAAGATTTGTCGCTCAATATTGAGAAGGGGCAGTTTGTGGCTATCACTGGTAGGTCAGGCTCTGGTAAGTCGACCCTTTTGTATCAACTTGGGCTTCTTGATTATCCAAATTCAGGAGAAATTATCATAGATGGCACAAATGTTTCTAGCTTGAATGAAGAAGCAAGGGTCGGCTTCCGACTGAAAGAGCTGGGCTATGTTTTCCAAGATTATGCTTTGGTACCAGAGCTCTCAGCTTTAGAAAATGTAGCTGTACCGCTTCTTATGCAAGGCCATGAGAAAGAAAAAGCTTATGAAATTGCCCGCAAAGCACTCGATAAGGTGGATTTGGAACATAGGATGGATAACTTGCCGAGCCAGCTCTCTGGTGGGGAACAACAGAGAGTCTCTATCGCTCGGGCTATCGCTCATGAACCCAAAATTATTTTTGCTGATGAGCCGACTGCGAACCTCGATTCAGAAACAGCTGACACGGTTCTCAAAGTATTCCTCAACCTCAACAAAGAACACGGCCAGACCATCGTCATGGTCACTCACGAGCCCGAATACGCCCGCCTCACCCACAAAATTTTCAAATTAGTCGATGGGATAATAGAGGGATAAATGTGGTATGATGGGAAATCTTATGAAGGCAAAATTTTTCAAAAAGAAATACATTATTTCCGCTATTTTATTGCTTGTGGTAATTATAGGTTTTGTGATAGCTGGTGGAGGAGAGGAAGCACAAATAGCCAAGGTGGAGAGGAGAGATATTGTACAGGAAGTGGTGGTGACGGGAAAAACTAAAGCCAGGAATGAGGTAGAGCTAGGGTTTGATAAAAATGGCAGAGTGGCCCGCTCTTATGTCGAGGTGGGTAATAGGGTAGTGCAAGGACAAGTTATTGCTGAGCTTGATATGGGAGCTGATTTAGCAAATTTGGCCAAGGAAAGAGCGCTTTTAGCTGAAGAGGAATCCGGGCTTTTGGACGAGGGGAAGAAGATCGAATCGGCCATTCGTGAAGCTTTTAGTGCGGCCGACAATGCAGTGCGAAACAAGGCTGATCAATTTTTCAAAACTCCGCGCACCAATCCTAATTTCGAAGTTAAGTTTAGTGATGGAAACTACGTACACTATTTCTCTGTACCATCCGACATCGTGATAGAACTAAACTCAAATCGTTTTGACATCGAAATAACTCTCAATAAATTCCAGGCCGAACTTTTACAGCTCAATTCTAGTGACAGTAAAAATTTTGTGAGTATCGCTCTGGAGCGAATAAACACTGTTTCTAATTTCTTAAATAAAGTAGCTTACGCCGTCAACTCTTTTGCCCCCGCTAATTTTGCTTATGAAGCAACTGTCACTGGTTATAAAACTGCCATAGACAGCGCCAGAAACACAGTGGCCACTGCGCGCGATGGAGTACTTAGTGCAAGTGGCGCAGGAGAGGAAAGGGTTAATCAAATCAAATCATCTATCTCCTCTCTAGAAGCTGAGCTGCGTAAATCACGCATTACAGCTCCTTTCGGTGGTACGGTGAGTAGGCAAGATGCTGATGTGGGAGAAATCGCTCAAGCAGGAGAAATATTTGTCTCAGTCATCTCGGAAAACGACATGTATATAGAGGCTAATGTTTCTGAAATAAATATCGGTAAAGTAGCAGCAGGCAATGTGGTCAAGATCGAATTCGATGCTTATCCGGGAGAAAAGTTCCAGGGCACTGTGACCTTCATAGATCCGGGAGAAACAGTGGTAGACGAAGTGGTGAATTATAAATTGAGGATAGAAATAAACAATCCAGATGTCAAAATAAGAAGTGGCCTTACTGCAGGGGTAACTATAGCTTCAGCGGAAAAAAAAGATGTTCTCTCGATACCAACATACGCGGTGATGAGAGAAGATGGTAAAATGTACGTAAATAAATTTGTAGAGAAAAAGATTATAGAAAAGGTGGAAATAACAACCGGTATTACAGGAAGTGATGGCTATGTGGAAGTATTGTCTGGTTTGAGTGAAAGTGATACAGTACACATCAATGGATCAGAATAAAGATATACTATCAGTCTCAAATAGCATTTTATTGAGTGGCATACTTATTGCTATAAGTATTTTCTGGAGTAGTAATAATACTTCATCAGAAGCAAGTCAAAAACAAGAAATAAATGTTCAACAAGAAAACACGGAAATAATAGATATTGTATCTAGAGCAGATGAAGCGACAGAGGGGGACGGGGAAGTGGTGGTATATGAATTCTCTGACTTTCAATGCCCATTTTGTCAGCAGTTTTGGAATACGACATACAAACAGATAAAAGAAGAGTACGTCGATACTAATAAAATAACTTTTATATACAGGCAGTTTCCCATAGCTTCCTTACACCCGTCTGCACACAAAGCAGCCGAGGCAAGTGAATGTGCAAACGATCAAAATAAATTTTGGCAGTATCACGACTTACTTTTTGAAAATGGTAAGTCGAATGGAGCAGGGCTAGACATTCCTAGTCTCAAGCGTTATGCATCAGATCTCAGTCTAGATACCAATGAATTTAATAAATGCCTCGATGGGGGAGAGAAGACCAGTGTCGTAAATGCTGACATACAAATGGCGGGAAAGGTTGGTATTTCTGGTACCCCCTCTTTCATTATCAACGGTCAAAAACATGTCGGCGCGCTTTCTTATACTGAATTGAAGCAAATTATCGATCAGGCCTTATCCACAAAATAAGATACGCTTTTTATTTTTGCTGTATAATTTTGGGATGGATCAGTCTACCAACGGTAGGAGGAAGTATCAGGCAATTTTGGCTGTAGTGGTGATTATTCTACTTACAGCCTTTTTGTATTGGAATAATGGATCTCTTACTAAAGTTCTACCAAAGGAAGAAAATCAAAATACAAATAGTATTTTGCCACTGTCCAATGAGGAAATTCCATCTGATCTACCCCAGGATATTGTATTAGATAAAGACGCTGTCATTCTATCGAGCTATACCAGCAAAACAGAGGATGGTAAGACCCAATCCACCATTTCGTATAGTAGTAATTTAACTCTAAAGGCTATCAATAATCTTTATGCAAAGTACTTTTTAGATAATAATTGGGAAGTGGCCACTTTCGATAAAAGCTTCAAAAATATAATAATGACCAAGAACGGTATAGTTGTGAGTGTTGTGGTTAATTCTCCGGTTGTATCAATAACTAGTATAAAATAAAGATATGAAATCTATTTCCAGAAAGTTATTATTAATTGTCTACACTCTTTTTCTCTTCTGTATTCCGACGATAGTAGATGCTGAGCCAGCTAAAACCTATTTCTTTCAAGAACAAAATTTTGGTTGGTCAGACAGGATGGATATTTCTTTTATGAATACCTCTTCTTGGCGTGAGGTTGTGCTTGAGAGTTATGATTTCATTGAAAGTATAAATGACCTGGGGTTTTTTAGTATGAATGTTTATAGTCCTGGCATATGTTATCCGACGGTTCTGGCTTGTGATCCTGGTTCTCTGGTGTCAGACCCTTGGGTCTGGATTACTCCTCCAATTCTGCAGGGATTTATGAATGGAGATTATCCTTCTGGGACTCAAATTTTTGATTGTAATAATGGTTTGCAATACCAGGGTAGGCGACTTCAGCCTGGAGGTACACAAGTTCCACCTTCAATCTCTAATTCTTTTTGTGCCGGTACTGCGGATCACGATGGGTACCAAATAGTGGTGCCAGCCTCTGATGAACCTTCCGGACCTACTTGCGGAGACGGAGTATGCCAAGAGTATGCTGGAGAAAACTATAGTAATTGCAATATAAGTAGTGGGGGAGATTGTAGCGCGCCCCCACCCGATTTCACCGTCACTTTGAATTCACCTAAAAGTAAAACTATAAACGCGGGACAGACTGCATACTACCCGATAACTATACAAGCAATTGACGGTATGTCGGGTACGGTCAATATGAGTCGATACTACGCTTGTCCCAACAACGCTACTTGCAATTTTACGGTTACAAATGTAAGTGTGCCCAATAATGGCATGGCAAGTACTACCTTCAGAGTCGTAACGGCCGCCAACACTCCCTTATCAACTTATTCTATTGGAATAAGAGGACGCTGGAATAGTGACGATAGATATGATTTGGGCGGGCTTCTTACAATAAATGTTACTCGGCCTGATTTGATTGCAGAAGTCGTACTCCCAGGAGGCTCAGTCTCTGCTGGTAATATGGACTTCAGAGTAAATATTAGGAATTCCGGAGCAGGTTCTGCTGGTTCTAGTCAGGCTCGATTAAGAATAGATATTGGGAATAATGGCTCGTGGGATCTAACTCCAGGAAACGCAACGACAGGGGCACTGTCTTCCGGAGCCTCAGAAAGTGAAAACTGGAATGCTTCTATTAATGCGGGCACTCATCGTTTTGAATTTTGCGCTGATATAAATAATTCAGTTTCTGAATCTAACGAATCCAATAATTGTGTTGTTCAGACATTTACTGCAACAGTTGCTCCAATAAATGGCACTTGCGGCACAGCGAATGGAAAAACCTATGCTTCTAGCATAACCCAATACAGTCCAGATACCCAGTGTGGCAATGGATCCTCTTCGAACACTTCGTTCCCAGCTGCAGGCACTTCAGTAAATTGGACTTGTAGTGGGCAAAACGGCGGCAGTACCTCTGCTTCATGTACCGCCAGCCGGGCGGCAGTGCCAGGACTACCGACGATAACTCTTACCGCAAACCCTACTTCCATTGCCTACAATACTTCCTCTAATATTTCTTGGACCATAACTAATGCTACAAGTTGCACAGGAACTAATATGCCAGCAGGAAATTGGTCTACCGGAACTACTAATAGTACAGGCGTCTCGACTGGAAATATAACTACTTCTACGACCTACTCCCTCAGTTGTACTGGCCCGGGAGGAACAGGAAACGGATCGGTAACGGTGACTGTAGCTCCACTCGCTTCCTGCGATACGGGAGCAGGATCAAACTTTATGAAAGGCTGTCTCTATGATGGAATGGCTTTCAACACGATTACGACCACAGCAGTAAATCAATCCGCTTTATCAAGTCCAGCCCCTGATACTGCAAGCCCTATTCCATATAGAGATTGGGGGAATAGCGGCCCTGATTCTTCAAATACTAATACCTATTCCATAAGATCAAAAGGCACGTTCAATTTCACTGCCGGCAATTATATATTTACTATAGGAGGGGACGATGGGGTAAGGCTTTATTTCGACAATAATCTTGACGGCAGCCCCGATTCTGGTTACTTAGTAAATGATTGGAGCGACCATGGTTATAGAACGGTAGCATCTACACCAGTTGCAGTTACAGCAGGAAATAAAACTTTAGTCATGGAATATTACGAAAATGGAGGAGGGGCTTCATACAGTTTCTCTTGGGCCAAACAGGCTTCAGCTGCTACAGTAGATATAAATGCCGGGCAAACTACCATACCCTACAACACAGGCACAAATATAATCTGGAGTTCAAATGGGGCTAGTGGAGGATGTACAGTATCACCAACCGGCTGGACAGGCACTTCTGGCAACCAAGCTACCGGTAACCTCACTTCATCAAGAACCTACACCGCTACCTGTCAACCAGGAAACGGTACTGATAATATAACCATAACAGTACAGAACCCTACGGTAAATGTAAGTGTCAACAAAACAGGGCAGGGAACAGTAGTAAGTAATCCAGGAGGAATCAACTGTGGAGCTGACTGTTCAGAAACATACGCCCAAGATTCTAATGTTACTCTCATTGCCACCCCAGCTACAGGCAGGATATTCGTTCGATGGACAGGGAATTGCAGTGGCACCAATCCTTCATATAGCTTTACAGTGAGTTCCTCCGTCAGCTGTACAGCCAATTTTGCTATAGATCCGACATATCAAGAATTCTAGAAAAAATACCAAGGATGACCCTCAGTACAGCAGCCTGAAGGTCATCCTTGGTATTTTAGGCTTATTCTTGAGTCTTTTTCGGGTCAAATTATTTGACCACAGATTACTATTGACAGCAAGGTTGAATAGGTGTATAATGTATACAAGTCTGGTTTCTTACCGGACCTTTCCTTTATAAGGGAAGTCAGAGCCTAACTGGTCAAAGCGAGAGCAGAATTAATGGTTGTGTTCTCGATTCTTTCCAAGATAGGCTCCCGAATACTCTGGAGCAACATCAAAGAGAAAAGGAGAGTAAACGGATTATACTTAAAACTTAGGCTTATTTTCCAGATTACAGCGATTGGTCTTCTTATGTCAGTATCGGGTATCGGAGCAAACTTTAACGGCGTTCTTTCTCAAGATAATATCGACATCACTGAAAATGTCCAATCTGAATTGACTGTGGAGGAATACGTTAACAAGTATTTCTCTGATGTGCCCGTACTTGTCGAGGTTGCTCGCTGTGAGTCACAGTTTAGGCAGCATGATAAAAATGGAAAAACTCTCGTCGGTTTCGTAAACAAGAGCGACAAGGGAGTGATGCAGATCAATGAATATTATCACCTTGATCGTGCTGAGAAACTTGGTATAGATCTTCATACTATAGAAGGTAACACCGCTTATGCGAGGTATCTCTTCGAAAAGGAAGGTCTCCAGCCTTGGATCTCATCCTCAAAGTGTTGGAAGAAAACCGAAGCTTACTCCAAATACCGTACAGAGCTTGCTCTGAATAGGTAACAGCAAAGGAGTCAATTAATAAAAAAAACCACCCCGAGCCAAATAGGTCAGGGGTGGTTTTCTTTTGCGACGGGGGAGAACAATGCTCTAGGGTACTAACGTCGCACAATATATGTTTTGACACTATTGGCCTTTAGACAAAAGGTCTCTTTGAGAATTTAGTCAAACCAGCCTTTTACCCAGCCAACTAGTTTTCCGAAGTATTCTTCCCCATACGCGATCACATCTACATCGAAATAATACTTCACTACAATAAGTGCCACTACTATTAATACTATCTCTCTTATGAAGCCCCTCTCCCCTGCTTTATCAAGAGGGAAGTTGCCTTCATTATTTACTTGATTTTTTTTCATATTTTTAAAAATTATTTTTATTTTATAAAGATGGAAAATATCTCATCGGATCGAGATACGCATTGCTTGAAGCAACAGGAATGTCGACATTCTTACAATTACGGCTTTGGGAATACCTCTGGACGCTCACACCTTCACTCGCATAGAGCGTGAAGTGAAGGTGAGGCCCAGTGGCATAGCCGGTTTGTCCGCTGTAACCAATTATATCACTTGTGCTTACGGCTTGACCGGCAACAACCTTTATAAGATCAAGATGAGCATAAAGAGTCGTCAGGCCGTTACCATGTTTTATAAGTACCCATTTACCGTATGAGTAACAACTCTTTTGAGCATCGGTATTACCCGTGCTTTGCACCACGCCAGAAAGTGAAGCCAAGACTCTAGTGCCTCGTGAGGCTCTAAAGTCCACACCATTGTGAGTACCTGAAGTGTAGAGCCTCTTAGCATCAGCAGTCTTGCCGAACTGCTGAGTAATAAAAATACTATCAAGAGGCCACTCTAGCACTCCTTTTTTAGCGGAAGCATAGTTATTTGGATCGATAGCAATTTTCAATTGCGATTCAAAATCAAACAACTCCTTTTCAAATTTTTCTTTTTCAATCTGCTTCTGAGCCAATATCTTTTTATACTCCGATTCTTTATTTTTTGTTTCAGTTAGTACAGTATTTTTCTCTTTCTTGTTTATATCGAGCACCATCTTTTGGTCGCCCAATTCAGTTTTCAAACTAACCAACTCCTTTTTTTCACCTTCGACTTCCACCTTCTTACCTTGCAAATCATCTTTATACTGGCTTAGCTCAACACTCTTGCTCCTTATACTATCCTGGAACTGGCCAGCACTTTCATACTGATCAAGTACTTCAGCCATACTTTCACTACCCAAAAATACCTCTACAAGCGACTCGTCATCGGCTCTATTGAGATCGCTTAAAGACAAAGCAGTAGCTTTAAAATTTATCTCTATTTTACCTTCAATAATAGAGATTTCTTTTGATAGTTCTGATATGGAAAGATTGACCTTACTTATATTTACTTCTGTTTTCTTTATTTCGGTACCTATTTTTTTAGCATTAGTGTCCAGAATTTGAATCGTGTTTTGTAGAGTCTTAGCTTCCCGCTGTTTACTGTTTATTTCCCCCTCCCATTTTTTAATTTCCTGATCGAGTTTTTTTATTTCTTCTGTATGGTTTTCTATTTTGTTTTCGAGCTCGGTTACATTTTGAGCAAAAACGCCCACCGCACCAAACAAAAATAAGGCCGATAAGGTGACGGCAATTTTTAACTCGCCAGAATGACTTCGTCGGGCTGGTTTATGATTTTCAATTTTTAATGAATTTATGATTTTCAATTTTTTAATTTAATATCTCAATCACAGCTTTTATTCTTTTTTTACTTTCCTCCACTCCTAAAATATCAAGTAGCGTAAACGGGTCAGGTGATTTTTCTTTACCGGATAGGGAATAACGCAGGGGCCAAAGCACATCTCCCTTCCCTCTCTCCCCTGCTAATGTCTCTATCTCTAATCTTTTATCATTTACTTTTGAATCAATGATTTCAATTATCTTCTCTAAATTTTCTTTCGCTTTTTCTGGACTACTTTTTTTCCAAGCGATCAATCCCCTGTCCAAGACAGGATCGATAAATAAGTAGTCATACTCCCCTGCCTCAAGCACCTCGCTCACTTCGCCCCACCTATGAATTCTATCTAAGATTATATCTAAAAATTTATCGAGGAATCCATAATCACCCCATTTTTCACTATCCTTATATTTTGTTTTCTGTATTTGTTCTCCCAATTTTTCCATCTTTCCATTTTTACTTTCTTTCAATAAATGCTCTCGACTTACCCAATCCAATTTTTTGATATCAAACACTCCTCCCTTTTTCTGCACCTTAGAGAGGTCAAATACCTTGACCAACTCATCCAAAGTAAATACCTCCTGATCCGTTCCAGGATTCCAGCCAATCAATGCAACGAAATTTAATATTGCTTCCGGGCTATAACCACGATCGCGATAGTACTTGAGCGAAACAGCCTCTCCATGCTTCCTCTTCGAGAGTTTTGATTTATCCTCTGCAAGCACTAGTGGTAAATGGGCGTAAATAGGCCGAGCGCCACCTAGAGCTTCGAGAATGAGTATCTGACGAGGAGTATTTGAAATACCATCTTCCCCTCTTATGACATGAGTCACTCTCGACTCCATATCGTCTACAACGACAACCAGGTGGTAGAGTGGTTCCTCAATATTTTTGGCAATGATAAAATCATTGAGATCACCTACTTCCATTTCCACCTCCCCTCGGATCAAATCTTGAAATTTTATTTTTCCTCCTGGGTTTTTGAATCTCACTACTCTTTTATCTTCGTCCGTCTCTCCTTCCTGTAATTCTGCAATATAAGCAGCTCCTTTCTGGATAAGTTCTTGTATTTTCCCTCTGTAAATTTCTGTTCTGTCACTTTGTCTCCACTCACTTCCTTTGTTATCCCAATCTAAACCGAGCCAATTTAAAGAATCTATAATATCTTCCTCATACTCTTTTTTACTCCTCTCTTTATCTGTGTCTTCTATACGTAGTAAAAATTTACCCCCGTTCTGTTTAGCAAAAAGGTAATTATAAAGAGCAGTCCTTACTCCTCCCACATGGAGCAACCCCGTCGGACTAGGGGGGAACCGTACTATTATAGGTTTACTTGCCATAGCTTAATTATATCAAGAATTTTAAACATACGAGTTTGACATACTCAGATAGGTAATTCCTACTTGAGTGCTTTTTTGAGATAAGCACCGGTGTAGGAATTTTTGTTGTTGGCCACTTCTTCGGGGGTGCCTTTGGCTACGACTTTACCACCCCCTATCCCGCCTTCAGGACCGATATCGATCACATAGTCGGCATTTTTTATGAGATCGAGATTGTGTTCGATGACTATGACTGTATTGCCTTTGTCGATAAGTTTTTGCAAGATAGCTAAGAGCTTCTTAACATCATCGTAATGCAAACCTATGGTTGGCTCATCCAAAATATAAACTGTTTTTTGAATATGAGGTCTGTATAGTTCAGATGAAATTTTGACTCTCTGAGCTTCCCCACCTGAAAGAGTGGTGGCTGATTGGCCAAGCTGTAAGTAACCTAAGCCCACCTCATCCATAGTTTTCAACCGATCGTAAATTGCAGGAATATCTTCAAAAAATTTGAGGGCTTCCTCCACCGTCATTTTGAGCACATCGTAAATGCTTTTCTTTTTATACCTGATCTCCAAAGTTTCTTTCATAAACCTCTTTCCCCCACAGACATCACACGGCACATAAACAGTAGGCAGGAAATGCATTTCTACTTCTATTTCCCCATTACCCTGACAAGTTTCGCAACGACCTCCTTTAACATTGAAAGAAAATCGACTTGGACCCCAGCCACGGACACGGGCCTCTGAACTCTCAGCAAAAAGTTCACGAATAAAACTCCAAGCTCCAGTGTACGTGGCTGGATTTGATCGTGGAGTACGCCCGATCGGTGACTGGTCGATAAGTATCGAACGCCCCAGATATTCACTACCAGTGAAAGAAGCGCAATTGTAAGTCTCGTTGCTACGATATTTTCTTTCAAATCGTGCTTGCAAATTCTTATGGATAATTTCGTACACAAATGATGATTTACCCGAACCAGATACACCGGTTATGGCCACCATGCGGCCTAGGGGCACATCCACGTCCATATTTTTTATGTTAAAAATATTACCACTCCTGATTGCCAGTTTACCCTTATCTTGAGTACGCCTCTCGTCCGGAATTTGTATATGATCCTCCCCACGAAGATATGCAAGTGTACGGGAACCAGAATCATTTTTTTTAGCGGTAAGTAAGTCATCAAGCCAGCCAGAAGCCACTACTTCCCCACCATGCACACCAGCTCCTGGACCAATATCAATAATGTAATCGGAAGCAAAAATAGTATCTTCATCATGTTCTACCACAAGAATGGTATTACCAAAATCTCTTAGCTCCAGAAGAGTCTTGATCAATCTTTCGTTGTCACGAGAATGAAGACCGATCGTCGGTTCATCCAGCACATAAAGAGCTCCTACAAGACCTGAACCAAGCTGGCTCGCAAGCCTTATACGCTGGGCCTCACCGCCAGAAAGTGTGTGTGCCCTACGATCGAGTGAAAGGTACTCGATACCAACATTTAGCATAAACCTAAGCCTCGATTCTATTTCTCTTACTATTACCTTTGAAATATTTTTCTCTCGGAGAGTTAACGTGGCTGAATCAAGAAATTCAAAAGCATCTTTGATGGAGAGCGAGGTAAAATGAACTATATTTTTACCACCGATTAAAACCTGAAGAGCCTCAGGACGGAGTCTGGCACCATGACAAACTGGACAAACTTCATCACCAAAAAAATGTCGTGTTCCTAACCCATTACATTCTGGACAAGCTCCATAAGGAGAGTTAAAGGAAAAAAGACGAGGTTCTATTTCTGGATAAGAATAGCCATCATTCGGGCAAGCAAATTTGTTGGACATAATAGTTTTCTCTCCTTGATGGGCATCTTCAAGGGAATCTTTTTGAAGATGCCCATCTTTTCCGATATCACGGAAAGAAATCTCTACTAAACCATCAGCTTCAGAGAGAGCGTGTTCAAGTGATTCCGACAATCTTTCATTTGCCGCTTTTGGATCAGTAGTAAAATCAGCCACATTAATCGAATCGACAAGGACAGAAATGTCGTGACGTTTTGTTTTTGAAAGTTCTATTCTTTCTCGCAAACTCTGACGCTTACCATCTATCACAGCCTCTGTGTAACCTTTACCAAGCATATCGTAAAGAAGTTGGTAGTACTCTCCCTTCCTACCTCTTACTATCGGAGCAAAAAGTTCTAAATAAATAGGAAAAGGAAAATTTGTCTTAGAAGAAAGTCTGGCCGAAGTTTTCTTCGGAGATCCGAGGACTTTCTGAGAAGATAAATCTTTCTTTTCCGTTTTTGAAACCTTTTCAAGAATAAAATTTTTGATCTCATCATTTGATAAGCGTTTAATTTCCTCTCCGCAAGTCAGGCAGTGCGGCCGACCAATGCGTGAATACAGGACGCGTAAATAGTCATAGATTTCCGTAATTGTAGCTACGGTAGAACGAGGATTGTTGGAACGCGATTTCTGATCGATCGATATGGCGGGAGAAAGGCCCGATATTTCATCCACATCAGGCTTAGCCATTTGCCTCAAGAATTGACGAGCATAAGAAGAAAGTGACTCCACATAACGCCGCTGGCCTTCAGCAAATATAGTATCAAACGCGAGAGAAGATTTGCCCGAACCAGAAAGACCAGTGAAAGCCACCATCTTATTACGTGGCATTTCTACTGTAATATTTTTGAGATTGTGGGTACGAGCTCCTTTTACTATAAGTAGTTCCTCTTTTCTTACTTCTCTTTTATTGTTTATATTTTTATTCATGGGTACAAAACAACACCCCTCTCTTCGCTTTAGGGGGTATATGTGCAGCAGTATAACACAGAAAAAAACCTCTTTCTATTTAAGAATAAGACGAATATTCTCGATAATTTCATCGAGAGACATGGTAGCTTTGACCAAAAATTGAGCTGCCCCCAACTCCTTACTCTTATCGATATCGACCTTTTGATTCAAGTTTGAAAGCATTATAACTGGAACCTTACTTGTTTTAGGATCAGCTTTAATACGATGTAATACTTCAAATCCATCCATACCCGGGAGAAGAACATCGAGCATAATTATATCCGGCATTTGCTCAGCTATCAATTTTAAAGCGGCTTCACCATCAGGAGCATGAAAGAGCGTACAGCCGGTTGAAGAGAGCTTTCGAGCAATAATATCGGAAAGAAATTTATCATCTTCCACCCACATAACCTTCTTACCGGCAAGAGCAGCGGCCCCCCGAGGTAATTCTCCAGAAGTTTTAGAACCTGCAGCCTCATTACCCTTGATGAGTTGCGACTTCACCTTCGAAACTACTTCTTGAGGATCGAACTGGGCTTTCACTAAATAATCCTTCACTCCCAGAGAAAGGACTCTACTTATCTCGACGGGTTGACCAGAGTTAGAAATGACGATAACAGGAATAGTCGATATTTCTTTATCAGCCTGTTTGGCTTCAAGTATTTCGTATCCATTCATGGTTGGAAGAACAATGTCTAGCAGGATTAAGTCAGGTTTTATTTCTCTTATGTCTTTCAATCCTTCTGCACCATCTCGAGCGAGAGAAACCTCAAAACCTTCACCTTTTAGTTTTTGCACCAAAACATCACCCAAAAAGGAATCGTCCTCTATTATAAGTATTTTTTTCATATTCTGTAACATTAAAATAAATTAAGTGATTGGTATGGTGAAGAAAAATTTAGTGCCCTGACCTTCTTCGCTCTCAAACCAGATCTTGCCTCCATGCTTTTCTACTACAGACTTGGCAATAAATAAGCCCAAACCTGAACCATCTGTTTCTTTTTTAACAGCATTAGTAGCTCTAAAAAAACGATTGAAGACATTGTTTTGTTCAACCTTAGGGATACCGATACCGTTATCGCTAATTTCTATGAGGACGTTTTTGCCTTCTGTCTTCGCTCCTATAATTATCTTACCTCCATCAATTGTATATTTTATAGAGTTCTCAAGCAAATTCTGGAATACTGCTCGCATCGTATCCGGATCGACACAAACTTTGGGCAGAAAAGCTATTTTTTCATTAAATTCCACTGAGACGTTTTTTTTATGAGCCTGAGAGGACATTTCAAAAAGCACATTATCTAAAAGATCAAGAATATCGATATACCTAAAATTGTAATGCACTTTGCCTGACTGCACCCTGTCGGCCCCGAGCATATCATTGACTAAATTTATCATCCTATCATTACTTTCATAGCTCTTGAGCAGAAAAGTTTTTTGTTCATTATTTATAGGCCCTAGTTCTCCAGAAATAATCATGTTTAAAGTCCACTTAATACCAGAGAGCGGAGTGCGTAGTTGGTGTGCCACAACCGAGATAAAGTTTGATTTTATTTTGTCCAACTCCCGCATTTTTTCAGTCGCTCTTTGCAATTCCAAATCACGCCTAATAAGGAGAGTGGCACTTTTACTGTGATCCTTGGAAACTTCTTCAAGTTTGGTTACCTTGTCTCGCAGACTTCGAAGTCTAGATTCAGTGGAAAATTTGTATATAAAGATACATGTGATGATAGCCCCGATGACAATAGCTACGTTTTCTTTAACAAATAAAGAAAATAAATCCATAGATTTTAATCAGCTAAAACACAAATAACTACCGTCTCGTTATGGAATGCGGGGTTACACTTTTCTATATTACGCACCTCACCTCCAAGAGGCGCCTGCTCACCATAGGTATAGAAACCGATTAGGGGAACGTCCGTTCCTACGGCTTCTTGTATAGCATCTATTTCTTCTCCCGAACGATCACCAAAAAGTTTACTGCGAGCAATACAGTTGAAGATAATGACAGCTTTTGGTTTTTCACCACCAAGCTGCTCTACTGCACTTATGGCTGCAGCCTTAGCCACCTTTACAGCTTCTTCACGACTACCAACCATAAGGCGGATATCAGAGCCTTCTGGTATTTCTGCCGCACAAGTGATGGAACCTGCAGCATCGACTGTTATTGGATCTCTAATCAAGAGTTCATCACTGCCTTCTACTTTCATACCCAAAGGATAAGTAATGGCAAGCTTGGCAAGAGTTTCGGTGCGTAAAGATTTAGCTTCGTCCTCACCAAAATAATCTTCATAAATTTTTATAGCTGGCTTGCCATCAAGTTCATGTAGGATCGAACCAGAAGATTTAGTTACTTTTAGAGGTTCACCTACCGGTATCCAGCCATGCTTCACTCCTATGCCTATTTTGAAGTTACCGGTAAGTCCTAGGCCAATAATCACCCCGGAATAAACCTTGTCGTTCAAATACTGATAGGTTTTTTTAAATTCGAAATCATCACCAGAAGCCCCGCCGACGACAGGAAAATGCTCTCCTAAAGAATCGAGCACCCCTCGCACTATTTCAGCTCCATTACCCACGAGTACATCGGGAATCATCATGAATGTTTTCAGCGGTTCCTGCGCTAAAGCCTTTACTGCATCTGCTGCTCTCCTGCCAGCCTCCCTCGCACCACTCGCGATATCCTCCCCTACCCCAGCGTAAAATTTAATATCGGAGGATTTGATGGCCATCACCGCGACAGAATTATACTTAGCAGGACCATTAGTAGTAATTTCTCCCGCAGTAGAGGAACCAACGAGAAGTGCTTTAGGACTAACCGAACGCACCCCATCAAGCATTTTTTGCTGATCGTACTTTACAGAAGAAAATACGATGAGGAGGCTTGGGTCGCTTTCCCCTAAATTATTTATAGCGTCCTGACAAGCATTGGCTCCGACAGTATATGAATCATCTCCTTGACTGATACCCACCCCAGATTTTAAGGACATAGTGTAAAATTTTTAATTTTTAATTTCAAGATATATACCTTTGTATTTTACTACTTAGAGGCTATTTTCTCTAGCTCTTTTATTTCATCCCTGAGGATAGCGGCAGTTTCGAAGTCAAGGATTTTGACCGAGGCATTCATTTGTTTTTCTTTGGTGCGGATAAGTTTTGGAATATTTTTATTTTTAGAATCAATTTTGAGGAGCGCCCCCACCACCTCTCTGTGCCCTTTTTGAAGTTGATCAGTAATATCTTTGATTTCTTTTATGATAGTTTGCGGAGTAATACCATGCTTTTCATTGTATTCAAGCTGAATAGCTCGACGACGATTGGTTTCCCCTATTGCTCTTTCCATAGAACCAGTGACACGATCAGCATAAAGGACGACTCTACCGTCCACATTCCTGGCGGCACGACCGATGATTTGAATAAGTGAAGTTTCGCTTCGCAGGAAACCTTCTTTATCGGCATCCAAAATTCCGATGAAGGAAACTTCTGGCAGGTCGAGTCCTTCCCGCAAAAGATTTACACCCACAAGCACATCAAACCCTCCATTCTTTGAACCCCTCCTAAATTTTGTTAGTATCTCTATTCTCTCTATTGTTTTAATATCGCTATGTAAGTACTCTGCTTTTATTTTTTTATCCTTCAAGTATTCTGAAAGGTCTTCAGCCATCTTCTTAGTAAGAGTAGTGGCAATAGCTCTACCCCCCTTTTTTACATCCTTTTCAGCTTCCTTAATGAAATCTTGGATTTGGCCCTGATATCTTGCTTGGTTACCAAGGGTCACCTTTGGCCCAAGGGCTCCGGCCAAGGGTGACCCTTGGTAACTTCCCGTGATCGGCCGGATGCTTACCTCTGGATCAATAAGACCAGTTGGTCGAATAACCTGCTCGGCGACGTTTTGACTATGTTCGATTTCATATTTGGCAGGAGTAGCTGAAGTATAAATTACTTGTCCCACTCTCTGTTCAAACTCTTCAAACCTGAGAGGACGATTATCTTTCGCTGATGGCAATCTAAAACCATGTTCCACCAATGTTGCTTTCCTCGCTTGATCCCCAGCGTACATCGCTCCGATTTGAGGAACAGTAACATGCGACTCATCTATTATAGTGAGAAAATCGGACTTTCCATCGGAAGTGCGTGGAAAATACGATAGAAGAGTGTGAGCTGGTTCACCGACTGATCTCCCATCAAAATGACGAGAATAATTTTCAATACCATTACAATAGCCTATCTCTTTTATCATAGCGAGATCATAACTTGTTCTTCTTTTCAGCCTATCGGCTTCTAGAATTTTGCCTTCTTTTTCAAACTTCTTTAGTTGATCGCTTAGTTCGGATTTTATAGTTTTGAATGCAACCTTGAGCTTCTCGTCACTCGTAATAAAGTGTTTTGCAGGAAACAAATAAAATGTTTCTGGCTCTTCTATTACTTGTCTAGTGATAGCATCTATCTTCTGGATTTTTTGGATCCTGTCTTCTGCAATTTCTATTCTGTAAATATTATTCTCTGAGACTGGAATGACCTCGATTGTATTCCCAAGAGCCCGAAAAAAGCCAGATTTCAGATCGAGGGTAGTCCTTTCATAATGTATAGCTATCAGATTGCGCATAAAATCTCCCCGAGCAATTTTTTGGTCTTTTATTATTTTAAGGTTTACTTTTTCGTATTCTTCAGGACTGCCTAAACCATAAATGCACGATACTGAAGCGACTATTATCACGTCTTTCCTGGTCAAGAGTGCCTGAGTCGAAGCATGACGCAATCTTTCTATTTCCTCATTGATCATGGCCTCTTTCTCTATATAAGTGTCGGTGACTGGCATATAGGCTTCTGGCTGGTAGAAATCGTAATAAGAGACAAAATAATGCACAGCGTTATCGGGAAAAAATTCTCGATACTCTTGAGCTAATTGAGCAGCTAATGTCTTATTATGAGCAATGACAAGAGTCGGTTTTTGCACGGCTTCTATGACATTAGCCATCGTAAATGTCTTACCGCTTCCCGTTACACCTAAAAGGGTCTGACTGCTCAAACCTTTCTTCAATCCTTTCACTAAACTCTCTATAGCCTTCGGTTGATCCCCAGCAGGTTTATGGGTACTTTTTATTTTGAATTTACCGTGCATATAAATAAGCCTTCAATGATAGCAAGAAATTAAGATTTATACTTACCTAAAAATTCTTCTTTTAATTCAGTAAATTTACCATCTAGAATGCTCTGCCGAATTTCAGTCATGAGATTATTCAAAAAATAGAGATTGTGGATACTAGCGAGAGTGGCCGCAAGCATTTCTTTAGCCCGAAATAAGTGCGACACATAAGCACACGTATAATTCTTGCAAGTATAACAGCCACAACCCTTTTCTATCGGCTCAAAAAAATTACTGTATTTTGCGTTTGTAATATTTATTTTTCCGTTGCGAGTATAAAGAGTACCGTTGCGAGCAATACGGGTGGGAGCAACACAATCGAAAGTATCACAACCTTCTTCCACGCCTAAAATTAAATCCACAGGCTCCCCCACCCCGAGAAGGTGTCGTGGTTTTTCTTCTGGCAAAACTTCGTTTACCCAATGCACTGCCGTCGCCATATCTTCTTTCACGAAAGTACCGCCAATACCAAAACCATCGAAATCCATATTACCGATCGACTTGGCCGACTGCTTGCGCAAATCCTCATGCCGACCGCCCTGGACGATGCCGAAGAGAGCTTGGGAAGAGGCCCCTCCCAAACCCTCCCCCAAGGGGAGGGCTTTCAAAATGCCGATAATCTGTTTTATAACAACGTCGACATTATTCAGAACTTCTTCATTTCTGAATCTAACAACTTTAAAACCGGATTGTTCTAAGAAATTTGTCCTTTCTTGATCTCTCTCTACTTGATCATCGTGAATATCACCATCAACTTCAATGACTAATCCATTAGCCAAACACACAAAATCTACTATAAAATGTCCCACAACATGTTGTCTCCTAAAATGAAGACCATTGAAATTGCCTCTCAAACGCTCCCATAAAATCTTTTCAGCTTCTGTTGGGTTCTTTCTAAATAAAAGTGCTTGCTCCTGTAAGTTCCTAAACTTAAGCTTAATCGCAGTATCCCAACCGAAGCGATCCCCCCTCTCCTTGGGAGAGGGGTCGGGGGTGAGGCCCTTCTTATGCGCCTCCAAACACCTCTTCGCCCATCTTTCTGTCCTTTCAATAGTCGCTTTTATCTTTGCGTGATCGGCATGAGGAGAAGTAAATTCGTCCAGAGCAAATATCATATCAGCTCCAATGTCATTCTGAATTCTTATAGAGTCTTCCGGTGACATAAAATGTTTACTGCCATCGAGCACTGATACAAATTCCACTCCTTCTTCTGTTACCTTCGATTTTCTTTCTGCTAATTTTTCCCCGCCCGAAACGCTCTCGTTATCGAGGCGGGCGGGCTTATTTTCTTCTTTCAATCTTTCCATTATCTCCTGATCAGGTTCATTTGCGGCTATAAACTTCCCTATCCCGTTACCATAAGCTACACCGAGAGAGAAAGCTTGGAAACCGCCAGAATCAGTGAAAGTGGGGCCACCCCAATTCATAAATTTATGTAATCCTCCTGCCTCTTTAATTATCTTATCCCCTGGCTGCAGATAGAGATGATAAGTATTTGCAAGCACGACCTGACTTCCCGCTTCTCTTATCTCTTCTGGAGTAAGCGATTTCACTGTCCCTTTCGTTCCGACTGCTACAAAAGCAGGAGTCAAAATATCTCCATGAGGTGTACTCAACCTACCGGCCCGCCCGAGGGAATTTGGGATTTTCTTTTCTATCTCAAAACGAATAGGTGACATTTCTTACAGACTATCATTTACTTCGCCACCGCGACAGCTTCAGCAAATTCGATGGAGAGAAGTTTGGAGATGCCAGAGCTGCCCATAGTGACGCCGTAAATGACACCAGCACGGGACATAGTTTCGCGGTTGTGAGTGATGAGGATGAGCTGAGAATACTTAGAAAGAGCAGCTATCATATCACCGTATTTTCTAGAATTTGCTTCGTCCAGTGCAGCATCGGTTTCGTCTAAAATAATAAATGGAGGTGGATTGACCTGGGACATGGCAAAAAGCAAAGCAATAGAAGTAAGAGCCCTTTCCCCTCCCGAGAGCATATTGAGACCTCGTATACGCTTCTTGGGTAGCGAAACATCTATCTCTATCCCCACTTCGCTCTTCTCTTCGATCGAGTTTCTCGGGGCAAAGCCTTCTTCCAAATCTCCCTCAACTTGGCTTTTTTCTTGGACAAGTTCAAGACGAGCGGTTCCCCCGCCAAACATTAATTCAAAGAAGTTTTGAAAAGCTGAGTTTATTTTGCTTATACCTTGATTAAATTCTGTATTAAGCCTATCTTGCAATTCGGCTATCATCGTTTTCAAAGAATCAGATGATTTATAAAGATCAGCAAGTTCCCGTTCCAAAAAAGCATCTCTCTCAGTTGCTTCTCTAAATTCTTTTACTGTATCCTCACCTCCAGAGGCCCCGAGCTCTTCCAATCGTATTTTCATCCTCTCTACTTCCCTCCTCCTTTCTTCTTGAACTTTTCGTTCTTCACCTAATATTTGTTCTCGACTAATATCAAGATTATTAAATCCAGTAACAGCAACACCTAAAAGCACACTAGCCTCCTCTACTTCACGCAAGAAATCCCCCTCAATGGCGCGTAATCTCTCTTCTTTATTATGAAGAGATTCAATTTGGGATTTGATAACATCAGCCTGAGAAGAAAGTTGTAAAACTTCTCTTTCCAAACTTTCTAGATTTCTGATGTTTGATTCTTTTTCTTGGATTTGTCGTTCTATTTCTTCCTTCCTCCTTTTTAAATCTAGTACCGATTCCTCGGCCTCTTTCAAGAGAGACTCTCCGTTTATGACCCTTTTACTATCAAGAAACCCCCTTATTATCTTTTTTATCTCTACTATCTCATTCACTATCTCAATTTCTTGAAACAATTTTTCAATTTCTTTTATAGAAATGGTAATATTTTCTCTCTCATTTATTTCTCGTCTTGTTTTATCAATCAATTTTTGACTGGCTGCTATCTCACCTTCCAACCTGCCTGCCTCTCGAGAGAGAGTGTCCTTCTCCTGTCTCTCTTTTTTTATATTAGCTTCTATCTCAAATATTTTATGATTTTCAGTATTTTTTTTCAGACTCTCCTGCCTTTCAAATAAAGGTTTTTTCTCAAGAGCTAAGTTTGCTTTTTCATACTCGATAAAAACACTTTCCCTTTTTAAATATTCCCTGTATATCTGCGTAAGTCCATCCTTTACTTCCAATGCTTTATCGATTTTTTCCATTTGCTTCTTCAGAAATCGTAGATGGGGAGCTATTTCCCTACGGAGAGACTCCACTTGAGAAATATTTTCAAAAGTTTTTTCAAGTTTGCGTTCACTCTCGACTCTTTTATACTGATAAACTTTTAGTCCCAGAGCATCCTCTATCATGGATCTTCTCTCCTTGATACTAGATGTCAAAATCCTGTCCGCCTCTCCCTGAGAAATAATATGATGGCCAGAAGCGCCAACATGGGCTCCCGCCAAAAGCTCTAAAACATCTTTCAGACGAACTTGAGTACCGTTTATAGAATACTCATTAACACCATCGCGGTTAACTACTCTTTCGATACTCACTTCATCAAAATCTAAATTAAAAATCTTTTTTTTATTATCGAAAATCGCTTTGACTAGAGCTCTGTTAGCCCGCGGCTGTTCCTCACTACCATTCCAAATCAAATCTTCACCTTTTTTGCCTCTCATGCTTTTTATAGACTGTTCCCCCAGCACAAACCGAAAGGCTTCGGCCACATTACTCTTACCACTTCCATTAGGACCGACAATCGCTGTTACAGCCGACTTGAAATCAAGACTACTTTTCTTAGCAAAGCTCTTAAAACCTGATATTTCTAAAGACTTGAGATACATTTTTTATATTTCTTTAATTTTACATGTTTCCTCTCAAAAAGTCCTCGTAGGGCATTTCTTTTTTGCCTTCAGGAATAACACGGATAATTTCCAGTTTATTATCTTCAACCCTAGCATCTGTGACGATTATTCTTTTACCATTTTTTATAAAATAAGTGCGAGGCCAAACTGCAAACGCTTTGATTTTTAAAAGATTCTTACGAGCATCTCCCTCCAAATCCAAAAGCCCATCTTCTTTTCTGATTTTATGACAGTAAGTGGCGTCAGCATTATTTTGAGGTTTAGGTTCAATTTTTTCGTTCAAATAATCTTCTATAATTTCTACAAATAAATCAACACTTCCTTTGGCCATCAAAAGTTCTAATTCCTCGATATCTAATACCTCACTTCTATTAAAAACCCCCTCCGGCTCTTCGGCCACCCGCCCGACTGAAACAGTCGTTTCGGGCGGGCCTCCTTCCTTAGCAGGTGGAGGAATACCAAATACAATTTTACGTTGTGATAATATCGGCCCGGTATCTATCCCTTCGTCAATCAGCATAATAGAAGTGCCCATTCCCTCGCTACTCTCGGGACCTCCGGCATCATTTAGAATCTGAGAAATCATAGGCGAAGCTCCGCGATATTTGGGGAGGAGAGAAGGATGGATGTTGAGAGTTTTAAATTTTGGGATATCAAAAATCTCTTTTTTCAAAATCTTGCCATAAGCTGCTACCAAAAAGAAATCCGCATTTTCGGCTTTCAATTTTTCTTTATTAATTTCTGTAATGACTGGGATATTTTTTTCTTGTGCCCAAGTTTTCACCACATTCGCAGTCAAAATCAATTTCCTACCTTTGGGTTTGTCTGGAACAGTGACGATAAGACTCGGCAAAACACTAGATTTTTCTAGCTCTTCGAGAACATAAACAGAAAACTGGCTTGATCCAAAAAATACAAATTTCATTTCAGTGGTTTTTCTACTTCGGGAGGAATTTCTTGCAGATCCTTTGCTTTGTCGATAAAAAGAACTCCATCGAGATGGTCACACTCGTGCTGAAATATTTGAGCGACCAACCCCGAACCTCCGGAAACAAACTTCTTACCGCATTCATCATATGCCTCTATAGTAGCTTTCTCGGCTCTCATTACTTTACCGTACAAATACCGGACCGAGAGACAACCCTCATCTTGTTCTATTTTTTTTCGTGATAACTTGGTAATTTTAGGATTAACAAAAACAGCGTCTCCAAAGGGCTTGTCAACTTGGGGCTTAGTACCGACAAGATCAAATACCCTTTTAGACATAACAAAAATTCTTAGGTTCTTGCCTATTTGAGGAGCGGCGATAGCCACCCCATCCTCCTGGCTCTCGAGAGCTTCTTTCATCGAAGCTATAATTTTTTGAATCTTCTTAGAAGGAATATCACCTACCAACACTTCCTCTGATTTTTTCCTTAAAATAGGGTTCTCCTTCTGGATAATTTCGTCCATGCTTAAAATCTAACATTTCTACAATAAATTGTCAGGGTCGACTTTGATCTCAAACTGAGGAGGCAAAGAGAGGAGCCTAGAGCTTAAATCAGGATCGGGATAATCCGTTTTTGGAACTTTTAACACACAGTTTAAGGCAGCTTGACTATCGCGCCTCTCGGAACGAGAGTCAAAAATAGTCGGCTGCCATTTCCTGAAATATTCTTCTAAGAAATGAGCTTCCTTTTCAACCGTAATTTTAGTACCACGCACCGTAATCTTTATAAATACTGAAAATGGAGGGTACTGTAAAATTTCCCTATCATCAATTTCCATTTTATAAAAATCAAGAACATTACCACTCAAAGCAAGCTCTAGAGTATTCCTCTCAGCCTTGCGCACCTGTACGATAGAGGCTTCCCGGGCTAGATTCCTCACTCTGGCCACAATATGAAATATTTTTTCTCTGATCCTAAAATCGGGGACAGAAAAAAGCGAATCAATCGAAGCTACAGCCGTAAAATCGACCTGGCCTTGACGCAAATAGTGAAGAGCCATCTCGGTCCCTATTAAAATCGTTCCCGGGGTTTTATAAAATTTATCAGCAATCTGCGAAGCTCTGGATTGGGTAGCGACATCCCGACTAATTTGTAAAATATTTACTTCAGGAAAAGATGTCTCTATCTCATCAATAATATTTTCTATACCGACCCCTAGAGGCTGGAGCCTCCACGAAGCACAGTTTTTACAAATTTCTTTTGCACTCCTTTCGCTACTACACTGATGACAACGAAAAACATTGACACTGGCGCGCTTGTACAGAACCATAGGAGAAGCGCAATTGTGACAAACGACGTTTTCCCCGCAATCGCTACACACCGTGATCGGAGAAAGACCTTTGCGCGTAGCGTAAATAAATATATTTTTCTTTTCGTCCTTAGCAGCACTGACCATAGCCATAAGTTCGGGCGAAGTAGTCCTAAACTTCTTCTGTTTCTCCACATCCTTCCCTACCATACTAATGAGAGCTGACTCTGCCAAAGAAGAAAACCTGAATTTCACTGATTCGAAGGCAAAAATTTCCTCCTGTTTGTATCGATGCAGAGTTTCCACTCGTAGGATGTCGGCGCCCAAAATAAACCTCACTCCTTTTTCTCTGGCGAAAAATTCGGCAAATTTCCTCATATCGAGATACGGCCTGCCCAGAGTTTTCCAGCCAGAACTATTTTCACTATCTAAAATTACGGTGCCGAGATCCTCCCTTTTAAGAAAGAGCCACTGGGGAGTCACGACCACGAGAACCGGATGCTTCACTTTGGAAACTGCTTTCGACCTTTTCAGTATTTCGGGAAAAGCGAGATCGGAATGAAAAGAAAAAGTGTAATCGGCTATACCCTTCTGCAACTCTTCTTCGGCCACATAAACATCTTCAATCGTAGGGAGTACAAAAAATACTGAGTGACCTCGAGCAAACTCTTCGCGGATAGCGGCCCGATAATGGCCGAAACGTTCCTCATCCTCACTTTGGATGCAGAGTACTTCTGTTTTTAATTTAATACTTGTACTTTTTACTTTATCCTTTTTTGCCTTCTGTGATAATTTTGAAATATTATCAAGTACCGAAACAGGAGAAAGAGCGGCGATGGTCGAACCTAAAGAATAAGCAAAAAAATTAGCTGTTTTTTTGGCAGCCGCGATCCATTCATCTTCAAAAAAATACTTAGCCGATATACTAGAAATTTTCCGCAAAGAAAAAGAGGATGATTTTAATTCGGCCTTTGCCTTGGCGGCAGGGGTGCAAGCAGTGACGATGCCAGAAACCGTTTTACCTCTTAAAGGTATTTTGACGATACTCCCTTCTTCCATCGAAACGGACGAGAAGTAAGAAAGGCCATCCTTGCCAAAGCCTTTTTTTATTGGGATAACTTCGATAATCCACATTTGCTTCAAGTCTATACGTACTTTCGACTTTCGACAATTTTGTGTAGTATTGCTTGCACATGGGCATATTCAATAAAAGGCTCGGCATCGACTTGGGTACGGCAAATACCCTCGTTTTCCTTCCTGGAAAAGGTATCGTCCTAAACGAGCCGTCAGTTGTCGCAGTATCGGAGCAGGACAATAAAATACTAGCTGTGGGAGCTGAGGCCAAGACCATGATTGGGCGTACTCCCGACAATGTCATCGCCTACAGGCCGATGAAGGATGGGGTCATCGCTGATTACCGAGTAACAGAAGCCATGCTCCGATATTATATAAACAAAGCTCTAGGTAAATGGACCTTTATAAAACCTGATGTCCTTATTTCAGTTCCCGCAGGAGTAACATCGACTGAACGCAGAGCGGTGATCGAAGCAGCCATAAAAGCTGGAGCCAAAAATGCCTATGTTGTAAAAGAGCCGATTCTAGCGGCGATCGGCGCCGGTATCCCCATCCACGAAGCACGAGGTCACATGATAGTCGACATCGGAGGAGGCACAACTGACGTAGCTGTCATTTCCATGGGAGGCATTGTCGCAGCCAACTCTGTAAAATGTGCTGGGAACAAAATCGATCAGGCTATCGCCGATTACATAAAGAAAAATTTTAACCTATCTATCGGGGACAAAACGGCTGAGGATGTAAAGATAAAAATTGGTTCGGCTATCCCATTGGAAGAAGATTTAGTGATGGATGTAAAAGGTCGGGACTTGATATCAGGCTTACCCAGAACAGTAGAAATAAAAACAAATGAGATAGTAAGAGCGATCGGCAAAGAACTGCGCGATATTATCAAAGCGATTAAAGATGTCCTGCAAGAAACTCCTCCAGAACTTTCTGCCGATATTATCGACTACGGCA
Organism: Candidatus Paceibacterota bacterium; assembly: GCA_036517255.1. Lineage (NCBI taxonomy): Bacteria > Bacillati > Minisyncoccota > Minisyncoccota bacterium. The sequence goes on along the minus strand of DATDXE010000017.1, from coordinate 60,734 downwards.
TCATCATGACCGGCGGTTCCTCCCAACTTCGCAACTTCCCCGAACTCGTCCTACGCCGCATCGGGGTCAAAGCGGCTCTAGCTAAAGACGCCCTTTACTGCGTAGCCCTCGGCACCGGCATCGCTCTGGAACATTTAGATGTATATAAAAAGAGTGTCATAAGTAAGAGATAAATCAAAATCAAATACATCCGGGGATGGGGTATAATTTTGCTAAAATATAAATATGGACGAAGAAGAATTGAGGAAAAAATTGACGGAGGAGCAATATAAGGTGTTGAGGGAGAAAGGGACGGAAGCGCCGTTTACTGGTGAATTGCTGCATGAGAAAAGAAGCGGTATGTATAAGTGTGTAGTATGTGGTAATAAACTTTTTGCTTCGGATACTAAATTTGATTCAGGTACCGGCTGGCCTTCTTTTGATGAAGCTCTCTCTGGTTCAGTTAATCTGATTCACGATGAATCACACGGCATGAGCAGAACCGAAGTAGTTTGTAGTAAGTGCAACTCGCACCTGGGCCATATATTTGAAGACGGCCCAACCCCCACAGGCAAACGTTTTTGCATGAATTCGGTCTGTTTAGATTTTGACGAAAGGAAATAAACGTATTGCAATGTAGATTATAATTTGCTATTCTAGAGGCAGAAAGTTGCCCGACTCTTCGGGAAGGAGAAGGTTATGCTATTAACACACGCTCATATAGCGGCTCTCCCCCTACTCAAGGATAAGGCCGTGACAAAAATCGCTATAGTCCAGTTCCGGTGGGCAATAAGAGAACACCGGGACAAAAAAGGTAAAGAGAGATGCTGGTCGAACGACCCACCTCTATACCGAACCATTCTCGGGATTGAACCTGAAAAGGTCCCGCCCACCAGAGCCGCCAGCCTGATCGAGCGCTACATGCGAGAACGTAGCGCATTAAGTAACCCCAAAAGCCCCCAGGTAATGCCTCATGATCCAGACAGAGATTTGGAGGGGCTGGGATACTTAGACCTCTGCGAGAAATTCTGGGATATTCTTGTCGCAGTAGTAAAACACTACGACAAGGGTGACTGGGGAAGAACGGCAGAGACCGATCGGCAACTGTACAAGGTGCTCCCCGAAGGAATCGAGGCATAACAGTGGCTCGGTTCCCAAGAGGAATACTTCCAATACAGAGTAGTTGAGCTCGGACTCAAGAAGTTTATCGAGTCCAAAACAAGCTAGAGCGCGCGGCCATCCGCGCGCTCATCGTTTTTATACATACCGCAAGATTAATCAAATATTTTTACTAAATAAGCGTCGATTTTGCGCTGATCGACATCGTAGAAGTTTTGTTTTTCTTCGTAAAGCATCATAGCCAAACTTTTACCAACGAACCTCCAATGCCACGGCTCAAACTGATAGTAAGAATTATTTTCCGGATACGAAAGTATAAAACCATATTTATAAGCGTTATCTAAAAGCCATTTATAGCCAAGAGTATCAGCAAACTGGTTAAAATTTCCTCCTAATTTCACTGTAGTAAAATCAACAGTTGTGCCAAGTTGATGCTCAGAGTATCCCTGATCGGCAGAAAAGGTATTGGCTCCAGTGCCATACGTAAATTGATAATTTCCCTTCAATGCTACCTGCTCATCATATGAGCGATAAGCAGAGACGATTCGTATAGGAGTGTTGGCCACTTCAGCCTCCCGCATCATGTTTTCTAAATAAGATAATATTTTTGAGTGGATTTTATACGATCTATTTTCTTCATTCACATATATAGGGGTAATCGTAGCAAGCGACTGTGGTACATAATGTTCGTTCAAGAAATATACTTTGGAATACTTCTGCAAAAGCTCTTTATCGGTTTTCGAAAGTTTGTCCAACACTCCTACAGTACCCGCAATTTCTTTTATTTGATTTTCAAAATATGAATTTTTTTGCTGTTCTGAATAAAGAGCATCATTAAGAACAACACCTTCTGATGTTTTAGTTAGGAGAGCAGCAGTAGTGCTCGCAAGTTCGACTTTAGTCATCTTCAAATTCTCTGCAGTTTTATAAAATTTAAAACCACCCCAACCAACCAAAGCTAATAACATTATCGCCGCCACGATCAGGAGAATTTGATTTTTTGAAGCCTCTTTCACCTAAAGATTATAGCACGTCGCTCTTGCTTGCAAAATACTGTAGATATGATATAATAGTAGTCAGGAGGCAGCACACAATGCGGCTAAAGATCAGATTTGGGTGGAGCACCCACAAGGAACAGATCGAGAGCGCCTTGGTCAGGACTCTCAGGGTAATAACGATAGTGACCCACGACCCCGAGACGATAGAGGTAAGCTTGGCCCCAGGTCAAGAAGCCGACTTTCTGAAACTAGCCCGAAGAAACTTCTGGACGGGCATCAGCGGCAGAAACCTCAGGTTCGACGATGTATTGGAGGTCGTCGAGCAGTAACACAGCGGGCGGACCCTCAAGGCCCGCCCGCTATCACTTTTTATAAATAATTCTGAAGACGGTTTGCCTTTTCATGCTGACGCATTTTTTCCAGAGCTTTGGCTTCGATTTGACGGATACGTTCACGAGTAACCCCAAACTCTTTACCCACATCTTCCAAAGTATGATAGATGCCATCGGCTAAGCCGTTCCTCATTTCTATAATTCTCCTCTCTTTTTCCGGAAGCTCGGCTAGAATTTCCATCAGTTGGTCACGAATAATGCGACGATTGGATTCCTGATCAGGAGAAAGTATTTTATCATCAGCCATGAAGTCTCCTAAAGTCGACTTGTCTTCCTCATCCCCTACTGGAGTCTCAAGGGATACAGTGGCTTGATCGATTTTTTCGATCATATAGACCTTCTCCGGTTCGATATTCATTTCCAGCGCAATTTCCTCAGCTAGTGGATCGCGACCCAAATCTTGAGAAAGCCTCCTCACTACCTGCTTATATTTAGCAATAGTTTCAACCATATGCACCGGCACACGGATAGTGCGTGATTGATCGGCAAGAGCACGAGTAATAGCCTGTCGAATCCACCAAGTAGCATAGGTGGAAAATTTATAACCCTTGGTCCAATCGAATTTATCAACCGCTTTGAAAAGCCCCAGGTTCCCTTCCTGGATAAGATCGAGGAGAGTAAGGTCGGCAGAACGGCCAATATATTTTTTGGCGATAGAAACTACTAGTCGCAGGTTGGCACGAGCTAAAAGATTTTTAGCCTCGAGATCGCCAAGAGCAATTCTTTTAGCCAGCTCTTTTTCCATAGCTCCAGTAATGAGTTGGTGTTGACCAATTTCTTTCAAATACATCTGTATAGAATCATAAGTACCATCTTCTTTTACATAATCGAGAGTTTTGTTTGAGGCCGATTCATCCAAAAGACCGCCTCCTTCGAGCACATCGATACCTGAACCTGAAAGTTTTTCATACAATCCTTCCAGAAAAATGACATCATTCTCGACAGTTGGAAATTCTTTTAATATTTCATCGTAGGTAATGAAGCCTCTATCCTTACCTTTGGCTATGAGGCGAAGAGCACCGGCATCCATAGCTGACTTCTTTGCCTTTTGAGCTGGAGCTTCTTTTTTAAGCTTCTTTGATTTTACCTCTTTCTTTATGGCTTTTTTTGCAGGCTTCTTCACCACCTTTTTCAAGCGAGCTGTTTTTAGTTTTTTATATTTTTTAGTTTTAGCTATTTTTTTTGACATCTGGTTTTTCGAAGAATGAATTAATTTTTAATTTAAATATTAGAAAGTCTTTTTGAAACAGAGAGCGCCTCCTCTTTTAATTTATCCCTTTCCGAATCACTCTCGACATTATCAAGCTCTCTACCCAATCCAGAAAGACGTCGTAGTAGAATGCTTTTTTCTATCCTTGTAAGTAACTCCTGAGCAACTTCGCTTATATCAAACCCATCGAAACGAGCCTCAGTTTCAAAGATGAGAGTATCCTTGTCGAATCTTGAATTTTCGACAAGCTCCCGAAAAAATTCTTCTCCCAACATTTCCTTAAACCGTTCTCTGATTTCTTCCTGATTTTTTTCTGGAAGAAGAGAACCAACGATAATACCAGCAAGCATTTCTTCCGGAGTAAGGACAAACGGCTCAACCGAAGTTTCTTTATTTTGCTCTCTCTCATTATTTGAGAGTAAGGCCTTACTAGAAAATTTTTTTAAATCTCCCAAAATACTACTCTCTGGCAAGCCAGTCTTGCGAGCAGAAAGAGTTACAAATTCAGAGCGGGCCATCTCGCTTTGAATCAAAGATAGAAGTGGTATTACGGACTTATTGAACTCACGTGGGAGTTCACCAATTTTTTTATTTTTCCGTACCGCTTCGTCGATTACGAATTCTACCAGATTAACGGATGATTTCAAGAGCTCTTTCCACTTATCTCCCGATTTCAAGATAACATCGCCCGGATCTTCCCCGTCAGGCAGAGAAGCAATTTTTACTTCCATACCAAGAGAAAGAGCAAGCTCGCCACTCCTTTTGGCGGCACTCCGACCAGCGGGATCGCTGTCGTAGGCGATAATACAACGGTTCGACAATTTCTGAATCCGCTTCAAATGGGATTCCGTGAGGGCAGTGCCCGAACTGGCGACAGTATTACGCACTCCAGCCTGATGTGAGAGAACTAAGTCTACCTGGCCCTCGACTAATACAGTATAGTCGAGCCGACGTATTTCGCTTTTAGCTTCGTGTAAACCATAAAGCACATCAGATTTTTTGAAAACTAAAGTTTCGGGAGTATTGACATATTTAGGAGAATTGCCGAGATCATTATAGATGCGCCCGGAGAAAGCGATCACCTCCCCACTCGGATCAAAGATGGGAAACATGATTCGGCCTCGAAATACATCGTATGTTTTGCTTCCATCTTCAGTTTTTTTGATCAATCCTGCCTCTAATAATTCTTTTTCTTTAAATCCCATTTCTCCTAGACCAGTGAGCGCTGTTCTCCACCCTTCTGGAGCCCATCCGATTCGCCATTTCTTTATAGTTTCTTTTTTAATCCCCCTGGCCTCTAAATAACGCATTATTTCTGTGGACACACGATTTCCACTGGCCAAAAGATTTTCATACAAAGTAGTAGCTGCATCAAGAACTTCGATTATTTTTTCTTTTCTATTCTTCTCTTCACCATGAGCGTGGTTGTCATAATTTTTGAGTTCTACTCCAGCTTTTTCCGCGAGGAGCTTCAGAGTTTCCCTAAAATCAAGACCTTCAAACTTTTGGACAAATTCGAACATATCACCCTTAGCCTGACAACCAAAACAGTAGAAGGACTGCCTTTCGGGAGAGACGATAAAAGAGGGTGTCTTTTCATTGTGGAAAGGGCAACGAGCTTTATAGTTTCTACCAGCCTTATCTAGTTTTATATACGACCCAAGAACCTCGACCACATCGAGCCGATCTTTTATTTGTTCTACGGGGGAGGAAGTCATAAGGAAAGATTTAAAAATGGAAAAATGGAAAGATTAAATTAGTTCATGTCCACAATCAATACCTTCGGTCTAATTCCCAAAGCTCTTGCTACCATAAGACGTGTATTGCCACTAACTAAATGCAACACATCTCCTATCTTTACAACAATAGGAGCATCGAGAACTACCCCAGATTCAATTTTTGACTTCAATAATTCTGAATTACGTGGATTTTCCAGCCGACCGGCGAGGGTATTTTTCGCTACAGAATCCCAATCACCAACAGAAATAACAAACGAGTCTGTATTTTCTAGCCTTGACCAATCATTCTCAGATAGTTCTACAAGTTCTGTATGTTTGGATCTCTCTAAAAAATCATTGGCGAAGGACTTTCCTAAATTCAATTCTCTAGCCACTCTCTCGATTTCTCCAATCTCTTTTTCGACAGAAGGATATATGAATGGGGTATTTGTTTTTCCAACTGCTTCCATTTTATTTTTTTATATTAGCAATCAAGAATTTTCTGAAGTTTGAAAGCTGGGTGGAAATATTTTCGACCTTCAAACAAAGATTCTCAAATTCACTTTCGTTTATATACTGATTATCTTTCAAAATATAGAGAATCGAGCGAACTTCGCCAGCAGAACCCTTAGCAATATTAAGGAAGTTAGCAAACTCTTTATTTGATCCTCTCTCAAAGCCTTCAGCAATATTGAGCATTATAGAGTATGAGGCTCTTTTTAGTTGATCCACTAGAGAATAGTCTTTGCTAAGCTTTTGATGGGTTCTGAAAAGATTGTATATGTCATTTACAAAGTTTCTCGATTCATCCCACACTTTTATCTCCTCGAATCTTTTGTAAACCATAATCTTTTAATTTCCCCCTCCCCAAATCTTTCCATCTTTCCTTTTTTCCATCTTTCAATTAATTATCTTCTATCCAACTTCTCCTGCAATTCTTGTATCATCTTGAACTTGCGGCTACCTGGGAAACCGGTACCAGCAGGGATGACACGGCCGATGATGACATTTTCCTTGAGGCCGGTAAGGTTGTCCACGGCTCCACGAAGTGAGTTGGTGATAAGAGACCTGGTGGTGCGCTCAAAGGAAGCGGATGAGAGGAAACTAGTCCTAGTCAAAGAAACCTCTGATATCCCAAGCAAGACAGCCTCCGTCTTGGCTTCTTCTTTATTCTGCTCCTTCATGACATTATTTACTTTTTCCACTTCAGAAAGAGGAATAACATCACTTGAAGAGAAGGTGGTATCGCCTGGGCTCTTGATTTTACGACGGCTAAACATTTGCCTTATGATAACTTCTATATGTTTCCTAGAAACTGGCTCTCCCTGAAGCTCATAAATTTTGGTAATTTCATCGATGATGTAATTCTGGGTAGCTTCCTTACCGGCATACTTGAACAATTCATCAAGATCAATGGAACCATCAGTCATAACATCACCTTTCTTTATTTCATCCCCTTGCTTCACCAAGATAACGCGGTTGAAGTTTACGGCATATTCAAGATTTGATTTAGCTTTACTTTTTTCTGCCCCTGAAGAAGCCAGTATTATGGTTCTGTCTTTACCGTCACTCTTTATCTCGGACACGATACCATCGATATGTGAGACTAGGGCAGGATTTTTAGGAGTACGATTTTCGAAAATTTCCTCAACACGAGGCAAACCTTGAGTAATGTCGCCTCCGACAGATGCGGTACCTCCAGCATGGAAGGTCCTCATCGTCAGCTGAGTACCAGGCTCGCCGATCGCCTGAGCAGCCACAGTACCGATAGCTTCACCAATATCTATAACCTCATCGCGACCGAGATCAGAGCCGTAGCAATAGATACAAACGCCACTTAAAGTTTTGCAAGTAAGAGGAGAACGGACGGTAACACTCTCTACTCCCGCGTCTTCTATCGCCTTCGCATCTTCCTTAGTTAAATAATGATTCCTTTCAAACAGAGTTTTACCCTCTTTATCGAGAACATCATGTGAAAGGTAGCGGCCCTTGACCAGTTTAGAGAGAGATACTTCCATACCTGCAGAGGTTTCTCGACTAATTATAATACCCTCTTTGGTTTTACAGTCCTCTTCCAAAACAATAGCATCCTGGGCTACATCGAAAAGTCTCCTCGTGAGATAACCGGCTTTAGCGGTATTGAGAGCCGTGTCCGTCATACCCTTACGAGCACCGTGAGTAGTGATGAAGTATTCAAGCGGAGTCAGGCCTTCTTTGTAAGAAGAAGTGATAGGAAAATCGATAGTTTCTCCAGCAGTGTTCACGATAAGTCCTTTCATACCAATCATCTGAGTAAGCTGTCCGAAGGAACCTCTGGCTCCAGAATTGACTAGATCGTAAACAGAGCCTGTTTTATCAAGCGAATCCTGCACTTTCTTCTCAATATCGTCTTTAGCGGCTGTCCAAATTTCAATATTTTTTATTTTCTTCTCTTCTTCCGAAACCAAACCTTGATCGTACTGATTAGAAACTTCCTCCACTTTCTTCAAAGCCCCTTCAATAACAGCGTGCTTTTCCTCCGGCACATTGATGTCGTACATGGCCCAAGTAGTACCAGAAACAGTAGCGTAACGAAAACCAAATTCTTTTATTTTATCCATGATGGCCGGTACAGATCCTATGCCATAAATTTTAGTAAGATCGTCGACAAGCTGAACTAATTTCTTCTTAGTTACTTCATAGTTGACAAAAGGATAATCTGGAGGCAATACGAAGTTGAAGAGGATTTTACCAATGGTAGTTTCGAAAATCTTACCTCCGAATTGTGCGTACTTCAGAGAATCGTTGCCTAGAACTTTAATCTTAGCGCGTAAACTAACAGCACTGAAGTTGTAAGCAATGATGGCACTGTTTGGATCCTCAAAAATCATGTTCTCCCCTTTTTCTCCCGATACGTCTTTTGTCATCCAATAACAACCCAGAATAATATCGAGGGGTTTGTTCGAAATAGTAGGATCGCCGCTTCCCGGCTTCAAGATGTTTTTATTGGCGGCCATGATTTCCTTGGCTTCCATCTGTGCCTCTTCAGAAAGAGGAACATGGACTGACATAGTGTCGCCATCGAAATCGGCATTAAAAGCATTACAAGTAAGAGGGTGCACCTGAATAGCACTTCCCTCAACCAGAATCGGCTGGAAAGCTTGGATGCCCAATCGGTGAAGAGTAGGAGCTCGGTTCAAGAGTACATATTTACCCTTGATTACCTCTTCAAGAATAGCCCAAACCTCAGGCAGAGCTTCATCGATAAGTCGCCCGGCTCCACGTACGTTGTAAGCCAGCTCCTTCTTGATAAGTTCGGAAATAATAAAAGGTCTGAAGAGTTCGAGAGCCATATACTTCGGCAAACCACACTGATGTAATTTGAGGTCGGGACCAACGACGATAACCGAACGACCAGAATAATCGACGCGTTTACCCAAAAGGTTCAGACGGAAAAGGCCTTTTTTACCTTTGAGGTTATCAGAGAGCGATTTCAAAGCTCTAGCTTTTGTCTGGATACCTGCAGTAGCTCCACTTTGAGAACCATGACGGATGGAGTTGTCGAGCAGAGCGTCCACAGCTTCTTGCAAAATTCTTTTTTCATTACGCAAAATAACATCTGGAGCATGGATCTCCTTCAATTTTTTCAATCGGTTGTTGCGATTGATTACTCTCCTATATAAGTCATTAACATCGCTTGTAGCATACCTGCCACCATCAAGAGGCACCATCGGGCGAAGAGCCGGAGGAATAACTGGAATACGGGTAAGGAACATCCATTCTGGACGCACTCCTGATTTGATCATGGCCTGAATAGTGGAAAGCCGCTTGGCAATTTTGGCTGATTCCATAGCTCCAGCTTTTTCGTATTCTTCGAGTAACTTCTTCTCCAATTTAACCATATCTATTTTCTTGAAAATATCGAAAATGGCTTCAGCACCTATTTGAGCTTCGAAAAGAGTACCGTACTTCACTGAATATTTGTGATATTCGACTTCGTCCAAGACTTTACCTTCAACCAAGCTTTCGATTTCCTTCTTGGTAGCGAGAAGCCTTTCTTTCAAAGATTCCTTAGCTTTTTCCTCATTTAGTTGTTTTGATTTGGATTTGTATTCTGAATCGAGATCGCGCAAGATACCAGCTTTTTCTTCAGCAGAAACACGAGTGATGATATAACCAGCAAAATAAACCACCTTCTCTATGTCTTGTGCAGGAATGCCGAGAATAAGAGAAATCCTCGATGGCATCGATTTGAGAAACCAAACATGAGAGACGGGAGCAGCAAGCTCGATGTGGCCCATCCTTTCACGGCGCACAATCGAGCGAGTGATTTCAACACCACATTTTTCACAGACAATGCCTTTGTAGCGGATGCCGCGATATTTTCCACAGTAACATTCAAAATCCTTGTCCGGACCGAATATTTTCTCGTCGAAAAGACCACTGCGCTCGCTCCTTTGGGTGCGATAGTTGATGGTTTCAGGCTTGGTGACCTCACCGAACGACCACTCCTTGATACGCTCCGGCGAAGCGAGAGCTATTTTCATAGCTTCGAAATTATTTGCCTCTTGTGATTGATTTGGTCTCATAAATTTTAATTAATTTTGAATTTCCTTTATCATGTCGACGTCGAGAGCCAGGCCACGAAGATTGTTTATCAGCACATTGAAGGAAGCTGGGATATTGGACTCACTTATCCTCTCTCCCTTGACGATGGAATCGAAAGCGGCGCTCCTACCTACGATATCGTCGGACTTAATAGTGAGCATTTCTCGCAGGACATAAGCAGCACCATGACCCAAGAGTGCCCAGACCTCCATTTCTCCAAACCTCTGGCCTCCGCCCTGAGCCTTACCACCAAGAGGCTGTTGGGTAATAAGAGAGTAAGGCCCGATGGAACGCATGTGAATTTTGTCCTCCACCATGTGGTCAAGCTTCAAGACATACATATAACCGACAGCTGTTTCCTTCTCAAAAGCCATGCCCGTCCTACCATCATAGAGTTGGATTTTTCCTGTTTCGCTGAATCCCGCCTTCTGTAATTCTTCCTTTACTTCAGCATGAGTAGCTCCAGAAAAAGGAGGTACGACAGCTTGATATTTCAAAGTGTTCGCGGCTAACCCGAGATGAAGTTCTAAAATTTGACCCAAGTTCATACGGCTAGGCACACCGAGAGGAGTAAGGATGACATCCATCGGAGTACCATCAGCCATGTATGGCATATCCTCGACTGGTAATATTTTGGAAATGACTCCCTTGTTACCATGTCGACCTGCAAGTTTATCGCCGACTGAAACATTTCTTATTTGAGCAATTTCAATATGTATTCTTTTCAAAATACCAGAGTCTAGCTTATCACCCTGTTCTCGAGAAAATACCTGCACCCTGATTACCCTACCCTTTTTACCTCCTTCCATCCTCTTGGAAGTATCCTTCACATCACGAGCTTTTTCTCCGAAGAGCGATCGGAGCAAGCGTTCTTCCGGAGTAAGTTGAGTTTCACCTTTTGGAGTAATCTTACCGACAAGAATATCACCTGGCCTGACCTCAGCGCCGACACGGATAATACCGTCCTCCGCCAAGTTACGAAGTTTGGTTTCGCCCACATTTGGAATATCACAAGTGGTAACTTCAGGACCAAGCTTAGTATCACGCACACTGACTACAAATTCGTCGATGTGCATCGAAGTAAATTTATTTTCTTTGATCAGACGCTCGGAAAGAATGATTGCATCCTCATAGTTGGCGCCACTCCAAGAAAGGAAAGCTACCAGCACGTTTTGACCGATAGCCATTTCCCCATTCTGACTAGTCAAAGTATCCGCTAGGACATCGCCCTTTTTTACTTTGTCACCCAAATCAACCGAAGGTCTCTGGTGGAAACAGGTAGCGGAATTCGTTTTGGAAAAGTTTATCAGTTTGTATTCATGAGTTTCGCCCTTGCCATCCTTCACCTTGATGCTTCTTCCATCGACAGCGGTAACAGTACCTTCAGTTTTGGAAAGAATGAGCCTTCCTGTATCCCTCATGGCAGGGGCCTCCATACCGGTAGCCACAAGCGGTGCTTCAGGAGTAACGCAGGTAACAGCTTGCTTTTGCATGTTGGAACCCATGAGTGACCTGTTCGCATCATCATTTTCCAAGAATGGAATCATGGATGTAGCAACGGAAAAAGCTTGGTTAGTAGCTACATCTATATAGTCAACCTTGCTCTTAGGACAGAGGGTCGGCTTACCTGCATGTCGTATCTCCACAGTCTCTGGAATAATGTTACCTTCTTCGTCACATGGAGTAGCGGCATGAGCGATATTGAATTTTTCATCTTCCAATGCGTTGAGGTAAACCACATCACTTGAAACTTTACCATTTTTTACTTTGGCATAAGGAGTTTCGATAATGCCAAATTCGTTGATACGAGCATAAGCGGCAAGGTGAAGTACTAGGCCGATGTTTGGACCTTCAGGAGTGTGGATGGGACAAAGCCTACCGTAGTGCGAAGGATGTACATCGCGCACTTCGAATCCAGCGCGAGAACGATTGAGGCCTCCAGGGCCGAGAGCCGAGAGAGTACGTAAATGTTCGATTTCAGCCAGGGAATTTTCCTGACTCATAAATTGTGAGAGCTGGTTGGTAGCAAAAAATTCTTTGATACGAGCCTGCAACGGCTTAGGCGAAATAAATTGTACTGGAAGAGTGACGTCAGTTTCGATAGTCGACATCCTATTTTGAATATTACGCTTGATTTGAGCCATACCAAAACGGATTTTCTGCTGGAAAAGTTCACCGACATAACGCACTCTCCTAGAAGAAAGGTGATCGATATCGTCAGGCGTAGAACCTGGAGTAATATTGAGAGTGACGATGTGATTTATGATAGTAGCGAGATCGTCGAGAGAAAGAGTTTTCCTATCCGCTTCCTTCCCTCCGAGAGTTTTACCGAACCTAGAATTGAAACGGAAACGACCAACTTTTGACAGGTCATATCGCTCCACCCCGAATAGGCCTTTGACAAATTCACGAGCATTCTCTGCTGTCGCCAAATCGCCATCACGTAACCTCCTATGTATCTCTATAAAAGAATCATCCACTGTTTTGGCATGATCCTTGGCCAAAGTTTTCTCTATATATTCTTTAGCTGCAGGATTATTTTTAAATAAATCAAAAATATCAGTATCAGTTTCAGCACCAAAAGCTCTTAGAAGTACAGTGGCTGGGAACTTCCTTTTTCTATCGATACGGACAAACAAACTTTTATCTACCTCAGTTTCGATTTCGATCCAAGCTCCTCTACCTGGAATAATTTTTGCCCCGAAAAGATTGAGGCCCTTCATGACTACACTGGTAAACATCGCTCCGGAAGATCGAGTAAGTTGAGGCACAATCACTCTCTCCACTCCTCCTATAATAAAAGTGCCGTGGTCGGTAATAATAGGAAAATCGGCCATAAATATTTCCTGGTCCTTCACGGTGCTCATCAGTTTGTTGGTGAGGCGGACGGTTACTTTGAGAGGGGCTTCGTAGGAAAGCTTCTTATCCTTAGCATAATATTCATCATAGCGAGGCTTCTCCAACTCAAAATCGGTGAAATCGAGTTGGAATTTTTTACCAGAGAAATCTTGGATGGAAGAAAATTCATTGAAAACCTCCTTCAGGCCTTCTTTCACCAACCAATCGAAAGAATCGACTTGATCCTTGACCAGATTAGGTATCGGCGCGAGAGGCTTCTTGTAGCGACTGAAATATTTCTTAGGTAGTGCTGTTTTTTGCATGTGAATTTAAAATTTTTTTAGATTTACTAAATCCCCTCAAAATCCGAAGCTCCAAAACGCACAAAAACCCGCTATTCCTTCCTTTTAGAAGGAACACAACGGAAAAAATTTAGTATTTTATTTTATGCGTAATAGAAATCAAGTGACAAATGATAGTACAAATAATAGTACAAGGCAGTGACCCTTTATCCCTCGTAATAAAAGCTGCCTATTGGTTCCTCCGTAACTCAATCGAACAATAGTAAATACTATTATAGTCAAGTCGAATTACTTGTCAAGCTGTCAAGCTATCTTGTGGATAGTAACGTTTTCAACGAGAAAGCTCCCCAGTGCACATAACTTCATGCACGAGGGAGCTCGATTGGACTTCATACTGCTGAGGCCTCCTGGACCTGGACACCGTCAGCAAAAAGGGTTTCCGTTGCATTAGAACACCCCAGTAACTTACGACAGGTTGATACAGGGCAGCGATGTTCTGTCGCCCGATATTCAGGTAGAAGTTCAGAGAGAGGCACAGATGCCACTTCTGAAAGATGGCCTTTCCAACCACAACGTGGACAGACAACAATCTTGTCAGCCGCTTCAGATATCAACATAGAACCTCCCGCGATGAATATACACTATACAGATACAAACGAAAAGACTCCTCCGCGCGCATAACATTTTGCACGTGAGGAGCCTTGGGTCGAGATCAACAAACTAGAAGAATTTGCGAGCAGAAGCGACGACGATCGCTACGCAGATAACGCCGCAGCAGATGGGATAGAACCGTTCTTTGATTGACCAGTCCTTCCCACCCTTTACCGAGAGAATGTTCACCCCGAGAAAACCGAGGTATATCTCAAACGGCATTGCCGTGGGGTCAGCTATGGCATCTTTCAGCTGGGGCACACCAGCTAAGGCGGTGCCGATACTCGACAAGATGGTCGCGAGTGTAGAACCCGACATTTTCCATCCGACTACACAGGCGACGACCATAAAGCAGATCAGCGTCTCAAACCATGTCCAAGCGAAGATGTGTTTATTGATCATGCAGACCAGAGTAAACACAGAGCCCGCAACGTAAGCAGTGGGAAGATGCCAATTCCCTCCCTTCCTGAACATAGAAGCGGCCGCGATCCCGTCGAGAGTTCCCCAGAGGATCCATGTAGCGAGGTTCTGCGTTACCTCGCCATTCAGTATCTGCAACGCGAGTGGCAGATACAAAAACAGAGCAACGGCAGTACTCACTTTCTGGTAGACGTTCATCGTCCAACCCCTTTCTGCTATAAATTATAGCATATGTAAAAATAATTTGCAAGTTGTGGGAATAAAAGAAAAATTAGATAGTTAGAAAGGACTCGGGTCCAGAAAGAAGGCGATCTTTATGGCGGTGTACGCGGTGCGACATCCGGAAGATGTAGACAACGCGAAGAAAATCCTAAACGGGCGCAGAGAAACAGAAATAAGCTCGGCCGGATACGGGCAACTTCAACGATTAGTGATGCTTGTGAGCGGCCAGGAGTACAACATCAAGATGATCCTGACCTCGCCGCTAAAACGAGCATCGCTTATGGCATTTGCCTGCCAGATACATCTCGGTGTTCCGATGTTCGGAATGCCTATCCTTATCGAGAGAAACTGTGGGGTGTGCACGGGGGTCAAGTACAGTGAACTCTCGAAACATGCCACGAAGTACCGCAATGTCGGTGACCATGTGTACATCGAAGAGGCCGAGGGGTACGAGAACGACGAGATGCTCTGCGAAAGAGCTTCCGAAGCGCACAAAAGGGTGCTGGAAATTACCAAGGACGTCCAAGAGAATGAAGACGTGCTAATCGTCTCCCACGGAGCATTCCTCCGAGCAATGAGGTTGGTGATCGAGGGAAAAACACATCACGACTTCGCAAGCGCGAAAACCCCCAAGAACTGCGAAATTTTTCGCCTCTTCTGACGGTGCGACCATACCATACGGGCTGGCAGAGATGCCAGCCCAAGCCTTTGATATAAAATTTATTTATTTTTTGACTTCTTCCAATCCTCTATATTTTTTTGATGTCCAGATAGAAGAATCTTAGGCACTTTGTATTTTTTCTTTTGATACTCAAAAACTTCAGGGCGAGTGTAGACATCGCTACTCGCAACCCTATTTTCTTCTACTGACTCTATTTTCCCAAGCACTCCAGGAATACGACGCGAAATGGTGTCGAGGATAATCATAGCTGGCAACTCCCCTCCCGTAACCACAAAAGGCCCCACTGAAATTTGTTCTGCCTTAAAAATTTTACGAACTCTAGCATCGATACCCTCGTATCTACCGCAAATAATTATTATATCTGTAAATTTTTTTGAAACCTTCTCAGCATAAGCATTATCAAACTGCTTACCTGATGGAGAAGTCCAAATAATTTTCAAAGTCCTGGTATTTTTTATCGCTGCTTCAATAGCTTTGATTACAGGTAAGGCTTCGATGACCATACCTGGGCCTCCTGCGTAAGGCTTACGATCGATTCTTCTGTGTTTATCTTTTGTATAATCCCTCGGATTGTAAAATTTTATTTTTATTTTTTCATCACGCAAAGCTCGTCCAATAATGGACGAATTTATATAAGACTTAAAAGAGTCTGGAAAAAGTGTAACGATGTGGAAAGTCATGCAGTGATTACTCCATCTTCAAATCATTTATCACGTCATCCACTGACTGCATATTGGCACTCCTTTCACTGCGCTCTGGTCTGCGGCCACCTTCTGGTTCATTTATTTTCAAATTGACCCGAGCATTATTTTTCATACCGACCACTCTCAAAAGAGTGCGCATAGCTTTAGCGGTATTGCCATCACGACCGATTATTTTACCCATATCCAGAGGGTTGACATCAAGCGACATGAGGACACCCATCTCATCCACCGTCCTTGTTATCCTCACATCCTGAGGATTGTCAACCAGAGCTTTCACCACAAACTCTAGAAATTGTGCATCTTGTTCCATTTCCGTATATTTAAATTTTAATAGCCTTTTGGCTTCAACTTTATTGTACTACTTCTTCTGTAACATTTTCAACCAGAGCTGTTTCTGGAGGAACGACTTCTTCTGTCGCGACTGGAGCTTCAACTACAGCCTCTAGGACTGGAGCTTCCACTACTGGAGTAACTTCTTCTGCTTTAGGGGGCACAGGCTTTCTAGAAAGAACGTTTCTTTTCTCACCCTTTATCAGGCTTCTTTTTAACAAAAGATTGTGAACTGTGTCAGACGGCTGTGCTCCCTTGGAAATCCAGTGTAAAACTTTCTCATTATTAAATTCTGCTTTTTCAGATCGGCGGGCATCGTAAGAGCCTAGTATTTCTAGAAATTTGCCGCTTTTAGTGGAATTTTTGGAATCGGTCAAAACGAGCCTAAACAACGGCTCGTGTTTTCTGCCCACTCTTTGAAGTCGTATCGATAGCATTGCGAGAAATACATTAACAAATATATGAAAAAAGTGCAAACAAAAAGCCCCCGTGGACCCCAATCCTGCTGAGAGACTGAGGTCCAAATGAGGGCACAACAACCATCACCCTATAGTGACGGCAACTTGACTGCGACGGTACATAGGGCACCGTCCGAGATGTCTGCATTATACACCCTCCAAATATCATGTCACGTCTAATTGTAGATATGGAAAAAACGTGTTACTTTAAAGCTCTAAATGAACTTACAGGAAAATAAAACTGGCATAATAAAAATAACTTCTAAACCGACCGGGTTTGTAGAATTAATAAGTGAGACGGAAGCTGAAGGAGAAAATGTGATTATTTTTGAAGAGGATCTAAACTGCGCCCTGAATAGGGACGAGGTGGAAATAGAGATCACCGGCAAATCATACGACAAAAAGAAAGGTCGGGTAATAAAAATAATCAAACGAAACAAAACTGATTTCGTGGGTACCATAAAAAAATCGGCTACTGGCTTTTTACTTATTCCCGACGATTTCAAATTCTACAGAAATATTGAAATCAAAAATCCTTCATCTGAAGTGAAAGAGGAAATGAAGGCCTTGTTAAAAATGGACGCATGGACTGACCCTAAAATAAATCCTTCCGGCACCATAGTAGAAATAATAGGAAAGAAAGGTTTACATGAGACAGAGATGCGTTCTATTCTTGTTGATAAAGGTATCATCTATGACTTCCCTCCTGAAGTCGAAAAAGAAGCTACGGAAATTGCCAAAAAAGAAGAAGCTAGAATGGGCGAGGAGGCTAAGCTTCGTAAAGATATAAGAGGAGTGACTACCTTCACCATAGACCCAGTCGATGCTAAAGACTTCGACGATGCCCTTTCTTTTGAAGAAGTCGATAAAAATACTTATAGAATAGGAGTGCATATTGCCGATGTGTCGCATTTTGTGCGCCCCGGCACCTTACTAGATAAAGAAGCTAGGAAGAGAGAGTTTTCCGTTTACCTTGTCGACCGTACTATACCCATGCTTCCAGAAATACTTTCAAACGGACTTTGTTCGCTCAACCCTAATGTGGACCGCCTAGCCTTTTCAGCCATATTTGACTTAGAGAAAGAAAGCGGAAAAGTGAAGTCGCGCTGGTTTGGCAAGAGCATCATAAACTCTGATAAAAGATTTTCATACGAAGAAGCGCAGGAAGTAATAGACCTAAGAATAAAGAACCAAGAATTAAGTGATAAGAACTTTGGGTATGAATTGAGCGAGCTTGATAGAATAGCGAAAATATACAGAAAAGAAAATAAAGAAAATGGAGCCATCGAATTTGAAACGGAAGAAGTGAAATTTGAACTTGATGAAACAGGAAAGCCGATCAGAGTATTTAAGAAAGCTAGGGTCGATACTATGAAAATGATCGAGGAGTGGATGCTTCTCGCCAATCGTGAGGTAGCCAAATTTATATTTGATCACTTGGAAAAGCGTGGCGGAGCTTCTATATTCCGAATACACGATTCTCCAAATATGGATAAACTTCAGGAGCTCGCAATATTTGTGAGAGCCTTGGGCCATGAGTTGAAAATAGAAGATGGAATAACGGCAAGAGAAATAAATGAACTCCTTATGGAACTCTCTGGCCATCCAAGCGAAGGGCTAGTGCGCACAGCGGCTGTAAAATCGATGGCTAAAGCAGTCTATTCGACCAAGAATATCGGCCACTTCGGACTAGCTTTTGAATATTACACCCATTTCACATCCCCTATTCGCCGTTACCCCGACCTGGTGATCCACCGAACATTAGAAAAACATTTAAACAATGGCAAAATCGGACAGGATGAAATGGCAGAACTCCAGAAAATCTGCGACGACGCCACCGAAAAAGAAATTGCAGGAACCCAAGCTGAACGAGAAAGCATAAGATACAAACAAGTGGAATATATGATGGGCAAAATCGGTCAGGAATTTGAAGGTATCATTTCTGGAGTGACTGAATGGGGTATTTATATCGAAGAGCCAAATACCAAAGCGGAAGGTATGGCAAAACTAAAGGAAATGTTGGACGATACTTATGTCCTAGATGAGAAGAATTATGCTGTTATCGGTATTCGCACCAAGAAGAAATACTCTTTAGGCGACAAAATAAAAGTCCGCCTCGCCTCCGCCGACCTCGATCGCAAGAACTTAGATTTTAAAGTTATATAACCTATTAAATATCCAAAAAATCAGACAGATTAACATTAATATCACGGAGAATTTTACGGAGAGTACCACGAGCTACAGGACTGTTAGCGGGAACTGTGATTGGGTCCTTACCTGAACAAAACATTCTGATATGGCTCCCCTTCTGGCGTACTATTTTATAACCCAACTTTTCTAAATTTCTAACAACTTTCCTATACGGCCATGATGGAATTTTGTCTCCCATCTTAAATACTTAGACGCTAACTGTGTGCAAACTTATTTCGGTAGGAAAATATGATTTTAGAACTTTTTGGTTTTCCGTCTCCTCTAAACACAAATCGATTACTTCCCTTATATTTGTAAGCGCCTCGTCTATTGTCTTACCTTGTGTATAACAACCCCTAAAAACAGGGCATTCAACAATATAAAAGCCGTCCTCATCTTTTTCTAAAAAGACAGGGAGATGCTTACCTTTGTTTGATTTTATAAGCCTTTTTCTCATTGGCTCATTATAACATATTAGGGAAAGGGTCTCTACTCTACTCTGCGCTGACTACTTCGATTTCAAAGAAGAGAGTAGACTCGGCAGGAATAGGACCGACTGCTTGAGAGCCGTAGCCGAGAGCAGGAGGGATAGTGATAAGGCGCTTGCCACCGACTTTCATACCTTCTATACCCATCTCCCAACCAGGGATAAGCTGTCCTGCTCCATAAAGAAAGGTGAACGGCTCTCCCCCACCAACAACTTTAGAATCTTGGATCAAAGTGCCATCAGAAAGTTTCAAAACATAGTGAACAGAAACAGCCATACCAGAACGAATTTCTGGGCCTGAACCGATAGATAGATCTTGTGTCATGACACCACCCGCTACGCTTTCATTCATTATATTTTGATTATCGTTGCTATTAAAGATAGACTCCACTGCGGCTACATCACCTTGAGAAGACCTATTAAAGACGCTCATCACAGTACTACCGAACATAATATAGACCACGAAAGCCAAAGAGACGCTGACAGCTACCCACTCCCTTTTTGATAAATTTTTCATATAGATTATGATTATACTCACAATTGATTAAACGACAATTGATTAAAGATTAACAAAGATAAGAAACACTGCAATGGATACTGGGAACAATCAAAAACCACTTACCTCTCTCACCTTCGAACAGATGTCGGAGATAGCACTCGATCGAGTAGCCCTCATATCGAAAGAATTTTCAGAAGGTTTCGAATTTCTAAAAAATTATCCGAAATCAGTGACTGTTTTTGGTTCGACTAGAACACCTGAAAACGACCCTTACTACGAAAAAGCTCGTGGTCTTGGTAAAAGAATAGTCGAAGAACTTCATTATTCAATAGTCACTGGTGGTGGCCCAGGCATCATGGAAGCAAGTAATCGTGGAGCATATGAGGCTGGAGGTAATTCAATAGGACTCCTCATTGAACTGCCAGAAGGCCAGGTAACTAACAAATATTTGACTGGTAAAATGATGTTCCATCATTTCTTCAGTAGGAAGGTGGCTCTTTCTTTCTCGGCAGAGGCATACGTCTTCTTCCCGGGAGGATTCGGCACCTTAGACGAATTTTCAGAAATATTGACTCTGGTTCAAACTCTCAAAATATCTCAAGTACCCATCATTTTAGTGGGGGTAGAGTACTGGGAACCGCTAGTCGCGTTCTTTAAAGAAAAAATGTCGAAAGAAAATATGATAGACAAAAGCGATCTCTCATTATTTGTTCTTACAGATAGCGACGACGAAATATTGGAGGCTATTAAGAATGCTCCGATAACTTTCGGAGTGCCACGTAGCCATACTGGAAACAAAGAAATGTAACCATGAATGACTTGTCAAAAAAACACTGCGTACCATGTGAAGGTAAGATCAAGCCTTTTGATAAAATAGAAGTTAAAGAAATGCTGGAGGAAGTAGATGAAAATTGGATGCTAATCGAGGACAAAGAGCTGGAGAAAAATTATGTTTTTAAAGATTTCAAGGATGCTCTAAATTTTGTAAATGAAGTGGGTAAGATTGCTGAAGCCGAAGGCCATCACCCAGACATTAATTTGCATGATTATAAGAAGGTAACCATCCGTCTTTCCACACACGCAATATCAGGCCTATCAGAAAATGACTTCATCTTGGCAAGCAAGATCGATGGGTTAAAAGACTAACCAAGGGTGACCCTTGGTTAGTTAAAACGACAAACTCCAAGGCTCGAGAACGGAGAGAAACATGAGAAGAGCGCCGAGAAGGGCGGCATTTTTGAGAAATTCATTGCGCTCTTGGGCTTTGGAACTCATGTCGCTGTGCTTCCAAAAAGTATGTACTTTCACTAGGGTGCCTAAGAGAAAGAAGGCGAGAAGGAAGACAGAAAGCTTAACGTATATTCCCAAAATAATTCCTAGGCCACCAGCAATTATAGCGATACCAGTTACAAACACAGTGATGCGAGGCATGGGCACGTCTTTCGACTGAGCATAGAGAGAAGTCGAGGTGTTGTGAGCCAAATGACTCCAGCCGTTGTACACAAACAGCGCACCAAAAAGAACTCTGCCAATTAGAAATAGGAATTCCATGATTACTTAACTTCCTGGAAGTTAATTCCTACCGGAAGTTTAAAACTGTCTTCATTTGGTTCAGTCGGCTCACATTTCATATTTTCTTTATCTGTGAGACCTATGATACTTGCTTGCTCTGCGGCAGAAGAGCTACCACGAGTACTATTTACAGCAGGTAATTTAAAACCGAGAGGTGAAATAGAAGTCCATATATAAGACACCCCGCCAGTTACGATGAAGTTGCTATTGAATGAAGACTCAAGATTTTCGGCACTTAAGGTAAAGAAGGCGCGAGCGTTTTCCCCAGACACAAGCACCACTCCGTCGACTGAACCACTCGCATCACCCTTTTTTATAAAGCATTGATAAGCTTCGCCTTTGGCCATTATTTCTTTTATGGAGTACTCCCCCTCTACCGCCCCCTCATTATTTGATTGGTTAGGAGTAGCTTCTCCTCCACCCAAGCCAAAGATAGCTATAAGAACAATGATGATCACGATTACCGCTATTGTTATGAAATTTCGCATTTTAGATATGTTTTATAACCTTTAATTAGTAGCCCTTACTATACCCTATTTCCTGCCTAATTTCCACTCCTCTATCCCTCCCGCTCTTCTCTCTATTTTTGACACTTTCCTAATGTACTTCTTTAACTTTTCAGGATAAAAATTAAAATGCTTACTCTTGTCGAGAGCGAGGGCTATATCATCCAGATCTTCTTCTGAATTCATCCAAACTTTTCCAAACTTCTTCAAAATATCAAAAGGTTGGGAATATGAATGAAGAGTCTTTTCGCCACTAACACTTAAAAAATATTCATGGAAGTATGAAGTGGCGAGTTCCCGAATCGATAGGTATATAGGATCGCGCCAGCGCAAGGCTGCATGATTGGTTTTACTGATCGCCCCCCAACATCCAGCCTGTTTATACACAGCCAGAACATGATCACTGTCTTTATTTAAATCTTTCACTTTTAAATCTAAAAGAAAGGCCTTCTTGTTGTTCGCCTGCATCGCCGCCACAGCAAAACATGCCCCTTCAAAACAGTGCGCTCTTTTATTTTCCAGTACTTTTAATGGAGAAAAGTACGTCTCACCATTCTTCTCAAAATTGAAAGGTAGCTGATCCAAATAATCTTGAATCCTATCCGGAGTATTGAGATTTTTAAGCATTTTTGTGAGAAATTGGGACATTTTATAAGTATACACTAGCTTCAATTCCTACTGTTTTCCCCAGTATTTATGGACATATTTAAATATTGAAATTAGAATGAAAGGTAATGAAAGTACAGATAAAGGGAAGTGCAATAGAACTCACTTCTGCGATCAAAGATTATGTTGAAAAAAGAATTTTATCGCTCGAAAAGTACATTCATGAGGAGAACGAAGAGGCCCTAGCCATGGTCGAAGTGGGTAAGATAACCCACCATCATAGAAATGGTGACGTTTTCAGAGCTGAAGTGTCGCTTGTATCACACGGTAGAAAATATTATGCCGCTGTGGAAAAAGATGATTTATACGCGGCTATAGACGAAGTAAAAGATGAGATAATGAGGGAGATGATCTCATCCAAAGAAAAGAGGGAAACACTCCTAAGAAGGGGTGGGGCCAAAATAAAATCCCTAATGAAAAGATTGAAGTTTTAGATTAAAAATTAAAAATAATAATATAAAAAAATGAACGAAGATACACATGTAGGAGGTTTTGCTTCAGCTCTAGTGATGCTGGCAGCTATCGGTAGCACTTTTTTGACTTACGGATACTACAAGGATGATGAGTTGGCAAACCAATACGAGGCTGACCAGGTATCTCTTGAGAATACCGCTTCAGCTTTAGTCGCTTTGAGAATCCAGGAGGAAGCCATGATAGAGAGTGCTAGTACTACAACAAAAGAAAAGGCTCCTGAATTGGAATAAGGTTTATTTTATTTTCTTTAGTTACCCCAACCTTTCTGTTTTAGAGCATAGCCAGCCGCTTCTTGTTCAGCCTCTTGTTTCGAATCCCCTTCTCCTTGAGATACCATATCTTGCCCGAGATACACACCAACAGTAAACTTCTTGTCGTGATCAGGACCGACTTCTTTTATCGTTTTGTATGATGGTGTCACTCCCTCTATTTCCTGAGCTTTTTCCTGTAAACGAGATTTGGCATCCGTCCACAAGCCCTCTTTCACTATTTTTTCTGTGAGCGGAGTTATAAATTTGTATATAAAATCTTTGGACTTTTCGTAACCCTGATCAAGGTAAAGTGCTCCTATCACAGCCTCTAAAGTGTTAGCTAAAATATATTGCCTGGCTCTGCCCACGTCTTTAGCCTCACCACGCGAAAGAAGGAGGAAATCGTTCACTTCTATTTCATTAGCGATAGTGGAACAGGTTTGAGCGTTCACCAAAGCCGAGCGGATAGAGGTGAGATCACCTTCAGTCTTTACAGGATAGAGGTCATATAAAAAGTGAGTGACCACAAGTTCTAGGATAGCGTCGCCTAAAAATTCAAGGCGTTCATTATGGCCACCTTTCATTCCCCTATTCTCATTGAGATATGACCTGTGAGTAAAAGCCTGGCGTAGCAGGTTTTTATTTTCAAACTCTATTCCGATGATATTTTCGAATTCTGCAAAATCGCGCATAACTTTATAAACTTTATGGACTTTTAACTAGGATATCGATAGCTTTGGTCACAATAGGCAAGATATCATCATAAAAATTCAAGTCAAGGATATCAGCCAAGCGAAACCATTGGGCATCATCCAGGCCTCCAGAACTTTTAAGCCTAACATCGGCATATTCTGTTTCTGCAAGATAATACTCTACTCGTTTTTTTATTTTGCCTTTTTCTGGATCAAAGGTACCGTATTCGGTGTGACCCAAATGTTCAGAAGGTTTTACATCAATACCGATCTCTTCCTTGATTGCCCTCTTGAGCTCAAGCTTGATATCGAGTGAAGCCTCAATATGACCTTTGGAAAGAGTCCAGTGGCCGAATACATCATGGACAAGACAGAGATACACATCATTGTCTTTTCTGGCATATACCACAGCCCCAGCAAGGGCTTCCAGGGGTATAGGTTTTTTAGGAAGAGCTTTGTCATCCTTACCTGGTTCACCCATTTCTCGGTAGACAGCGCCCAGCACTCCGTTTATAAACTTGGAACTGCTCTCACTACCAAACGTTTTACCAAGTTCGATAGCTTCATTGATAGCTACCTTTGGAGGTACTTCGGCCCTGTCAGAGAAAAGAAGCTCGTAAAGGCCGAGACGCAATATATTCCTATCCATAACACTTATTTTATCGATAGGCCAATCGGGCGCAGCCTTTTCTATAATGACATCGAGATCTTGAAACTTGGAAGTAACGCCAACGAGAAGACGTTGCATGAAAGTCCTGTCGTTCGAGTCGGGTGCGAATTCAGCCATATCACGGTCCAAAATTTCCTTAGTGTTGGACTTCTTTTCGCCGAAATCCCATTCGTAAAGTGTTTGTAGAACTGTTGATCGTGCAAGGTGCCTATTTGCCATAAAGAACTTTGTTTTAAAGAAGCTAAAATTAAGAGTCACGAATAAACAAAAAAGAATCAGCGACTGATTCTAATTCTTGACCTTCGATTCTTTCTTCTTTTGTGTTTTTTTGGCTAGTCGGGCAGTGACATTTACAATTTCCCTGCCGCCATATTTGCCACAATTAGGGCAGGCGGCGTGTTGCAACTTCGGTTGACCACATTCGGAACACAACTTCAAAGAAGCCGGCGTCAAAGCATGATGGCTTCGTGTGTTTCCTCTCTGGGACCTCGTATGTCGCATCCTGACAACCATGCTGGTATATTACATTGTTTTAGATATTTTTGCAAAAAGTTAAACGGTGGATTGAAGATAGACCATATTTTTTAATTAGCTGTCTATGTTTAGTTGTACCATAGCCTTTGTGGATATTGAAAGCATATAGAGGGTATTTTTTAGCCAAGCGAGACATAAGCCGATCACGTTTAACTTTAGCCACGATAGAAGCGCAGGCGATAAAAACATCTTTCTCATCCCCTTTTATTATAGTCTTCTGACTCCTATATTCTTCCGGCGCCTTAAGCAATCCATCAAGCCTAACCGACAAAGGGTCACCCTTGGTGTTGGAAAATTTGTGGTGTAATTTTTTAAGAGATAAGGTAATTGCCTGTGTGATTGCTTTGGAAATACCTTTTTTATCTATCGCTGAATTTGAGATATGGGTTATTCTAAAATCTACTTTTCCCTGCTGTTTTAAGTCACAAATACTGCGATTAATCGAAGAACGTTGTTCATGAGTCAATTTTTTAGAATCTTTTATTTTGCCTCCAAGAAGTTTTATAAGTTTGCCTCGCATAGAATATGGAGCTATAAAAGCTCCCACCGTCACCGGCCCAGCAAGAGGGCCTCTTCCTACTTCGTCTATTCCCACTACCATTTTCATGTAAGCATTCTACCCCAACCACTCAAATACCGGTATTTGAGTGGTTGGGGAGCCATTAAAATATAAATTAAACCCGCCCCGATTGCTCGGGGCGAGTGGGTTGAACTCTATCGAGCCAGAGTAGCTGCTACTACTTCTTTTCCTTCGCGGCGGCCTTCTGACTGATCTTCTTGGTTGCGTTGAGCATTGAGTGATTCTCCCTTTACATCAAATTGCATCCTCTCGTTAGAGAGGGTGGTACTACTTTGCTGAATTAATTGTAACTTCTGGCATTGATAGAACAATGGCCAGTTGTGGATAACTTTTATATAAAAAGTACAACCCCGGCGCGCGAACGCCGGGGTTGGGTTGGGGGGTGGACAGATCCACTGGTTAGCCGCGACGACGGATGATGCCGCGCGCGCTGATCTTCGTGGTGATGTCTTCGGTGGTGACCGCGCGCAGCTCGATACCATTTTTGCTGGTGCCGGCGGTCACTGGTTCGAAAGTGCTGAAAGCCGTGTGCATTGTGTTTTTTCCTCTTCCTGTGAGGGAATCCACTGCATTCCCGAGTAGATAATATCGAAAGTAAAAATAAAGAACAAGTGTGATTGTGGATAAGATTTTTGTCCCCGCCTTTTCGTCGAGCAGGTTTCCTTATTTCCTTTTTTAAATTAATATGAGCAGATGCGATTTACTCATTTGCATGTCCATAGCCACTATTCCCTCCTCCAAGCATTGCCAAAAATTTCAGAGCTGGTGGAAGCGGCAAAGAAAGACGGCATGGAAGCATTAGCTCTTACCGACAATGGAAATTTGTATGGAGCAATCGAATTTTATAAAGAATGCAAGAAGGCAGAGATCAAACCGATCATCGGAGTAGATTGTTATGTAGCAAGTAGAACAAGATTAGACAAGCAGGCCGGCGTCGATAAAGACAGAACGCGACTCATTCTCCTCGCAGAAAATATCGAGGGCTATAAAAATCTTTTAAAAATAGTTACTGCTTCATATATAGAAGGTTTTTATTACAAACCTCGAATCGATAAGGACCTCTTGGAAAAACATAATAATGGACTTATATGCATTTCTTCATCATGGAGCGGAGATGTATCAAATATTTTGAGGCGGGGCGACGAGGAAGGAGCACGCGAGCTCATAGAGTGGTATCAAAAAATATTTGGTGAAAAGTTTTTCATAGAGCTGACACACCACCCAGAGATGCCAGGACATAGCGAGCACATGAAGAAACTTTATGGACTAGCGATCGACATGAAAGTGCTACCTGTCGCTTCACAGGATGTGTATTACATCAACCCAGAGGACAAAAAAGCGAGAGAAACACTGATGGCCGTGATGCAAGGAGCGCCCCCAAGCAGAAGCGAAAGAGGAGGTTTTGATGAACACGATGAGGATTTTTCTTTTACTTCGCAAGAAGAGATGCAGAAACGATTTAAGGATATGCCTCAAGCTCTAGAAGGAAACGAGAAAGTGGTAAGTATGTGCAATATCGAACTTGAGCTTGGTAAATGGGTTTTCCCTGACCTCAAACTCCCTTCCGGAAAATCGCATGATGATGAACTGACGGAACTGACTTATGCTGGAATAGAAAAAAGAGGTTTAGAAAAATCGAAAGAAGTAGAAGAGAGGCTTGAATATGAACTTGGGATAATAAAAAAGAAGGGTTATTCGCCCTACTTTTTAGTAGTCGCCGACCTACTTAGATACGCACATGAAAACGGGATACTGACAACGATCAGAGGTTCAGTGGCTGGCTCGCTTACCACATATTGTGTCGGGATTACTAATGTAAATCCCCTTGAATACAAACTACCATTTGAAAGATTTTTAAACCCAGAGAGACCTTCCGCTCCCGATATAGATATGGATTATGCCGATGATAGGAGAGATGAGATGATAGCCTACGCCAAACAAAAATACGGTGACGCGCATGTAGCCCAAATAGGCACTTTTGGAACCATGATGGCAAGAGGTTCAGTGCGAGATACAGCGAGAGCTCTCGGTTTTTCATACGGAGCAGGTGACATGATAGCTAAACTTATTCCGATGGGAGCGCAGGGCTTCCCCATGACGATCGATCGAGCAATGAAGGAAAATCCAGACCTAGCTGAATTGTATAAAAAAGATGAGGACACTAGGACCATAATAGACATGGCCAAAAAAATAGAAGGTTGTGCTCGCCACATCTCCGTTCACGCGGCAGGAGTAGTGATATCCCCCACCCCACTTACTGATTTTGTGCCGCTCCAATTTGATACCAAAAGCGGTGACCACCTGATCACTCAATACGATATGCATGCAGTAGAGGAAGCAGGACTTCTGAAATTTGATTTTCTTGGAATAAAAAACTTGGCTATATTGGCCGATGCTGTGCGCAGAGTAAAGAAAATAGAAAATATAGAGGTGAATATAGAAAGCATTCCACTCGACGACAAAAAAACTTTTGAGATGTTGGCTTTGGGAGAAACCATAGGTCTTTTCCAATTGAATGGCTCTGGTATGACGAGGTTCCTGAAAGAGCTAAAACCTTCGACCATTCACGATATCAACGCCATGGTCGCCCTCTACCGTCCGGGACCAATGGAAACCATACCTGAATACATAGAACGGAAACATAACCCGGAATTGGTCGTCTACGAAGATCCACGAATGAAAGAATACTTGGAATTCTCGAACGGGCTACTGGTATACCAGGACGATGTGCTCATGACTTCCATCAAACTCGGTGGCTATTCTTGGCTCGATGCAGACAAATTACGCAAAGCCATAGGCAAGAAAATTCCTGAAGTCATGGCAGCAGAAAAAGAAAAACTGATCAAAGGCTTTATAGAATATGGCAAACTTTCGAAAAAACTGGCAGAAAAATTGTGGAAATTGATCGAGCCTTTCGCTGCCTATGGTTTCGGCAAAGCTCATGCTGCAAGTTATGGCAAAGTGGCTTACCAGACAGCGTATATGAAAGCCAATTTCCCTGAAATATATATGTCAGCAGTACTCACGGCTGATTCGGGAGATGTAGAAAAAATAGCGGAAACTATAAGTGAATGTACTCGTATGGGAATTCCGGTATTGCCTCCAGATATAAACGAGAGCTTCGCTGGTTTCTCTGTTGTAAAACCAAAGGAAAAAGCCACCACTTCGCATCTCCTTCCAGTCGACCTTCCAGTCGAGCTTCCAGTCGAGCTTCGCGGGGCGAGTAAAATACGCTTTGGCCTCACCACAATTAAAAACTTTGGTGAAGGTATAGCGGAAACAATAATAGAAGAAAGAAAGAAAAACGGAAAATTCCAGTCTATGGAGGATTTTCTAGTGCGCATTCAAGACAGAAATTTGAATAAAAAATCATTGGAGGCTCTTGTAAAGTCGGGTTGCTTTGATTCGATGGGAGAAAGAGGAAAGTTTTTAGCCCATACCGAAAGACTACTTGAATATAATAAGGAAATGGGAACGGTCAATAGTCACAATTCCCTCTTTTCCTCCGTTTCAGAAGGACACACTCCACTTCGATTAAATGATGTGCCAGAAGTGGGGGCAACAGAAAGATTAGCTTGGGAAAAAGAACTTTTGGGACTTTATGTTTCTGGTCATCCACTCGATAAATTCAAAGAAAAACTAGAATCACAAAAAATGACCATCAAAAAAATAAAGGAGGAGGTAAAAGAAGGAGAAATGGTAGTGGTCGGCGGAATACTAGAAGAAATAAAACCACACCTCACTAAAAACGGTGACAAAATGCTTTTTACCAAAATAGCTGACCTCACTGACTCGATCGAAATGGCTGTCTTCCCTCGTACCCTAGCTGAATTCAAAGATATATTTACAACCGATAAATGCATCGCTATCAAAGCCCGTGTCACTCTCCGCAACGGCGAAAAATCGTTAGTAGCCGAAAAAGCAAAAGTTTTGTAGAAATGAGGAAGCCCCGCTACACCTAAATGCAACGAGGCGTCCTAGAGAATCCTCATCGCCAAAATCTCATACTCCGAAAGATGGCGAAGAAGAAGTTCTCTATGGCTGTAGCTAGTGCCAAACTCATAGACACCTCCTACCACCAACGATACAACCATCTTATTCCAAAGTCAACAATACGGCTCCTTCAGCTGGCGGATTAAATTAACCTTGCTATTATTAAAATATGTCAGAAAAAGAACTTCCCCATATAAGACACTCTCTCGCTCACCTTATGGTTGCTGCCATGAAGGAACTTTACCCTGGTGCTAAAAATGCTATCGGTCCTGCAATTGATGATGGCTTCTACCAAGACTTCGATTTGCCCAAACCTATTTCTGAAGCAGACTTGCCCAAAATTGAAGAAAAAATGCGAGAAATGTTACCCAAATGGACAGAGTGGACTGGAAAAACCGTCACCCTTGACGAAGTCAGAAAAGAATTTTCTTGGAATGAATATAAAATAGAACTAGCGGAAGAATTTTCTAAAGAAGGTAAAGATCTTACTTTTTATACTTGTAGTGGGTTAGTAGATCTCTGCAAAGGTGGCCATGCTGTAGCTCTTTCAGAAATCGATCCGGATAGCTTCAAACTTGACCGCTTAGCTGGAGCATATTGGCGTGGCAATGAAAAAAATAAAATGCTTACTCGCATCTACGGCTTAGCATTTAATACCAAAGAGGAACTTGAAAACCACATCAAGTTAAGAGAAGAAGCAGAAAAAAGAGACCATAAAAAACTTGGGAAAGAACTTGGTCTATATATGTTCCACGAAACAGCGCCTGGAATGCCTTATTGGCTACCAAAAGGATTGATATTGTATAAGGAATTGGAAAATTACTGGAGGAAAGAACATGTAAAGTTTAATTACATGGAAATTGCAAGTCCTCTGGTGAATAAAGCTGAACTTTGGAAGACATCAGGTCATTGGGATTATTACAAGGATGATATGTTTATTGCAGATATGGGGGAAAACGAAATATACGGCATTAAACCTATGAACTGTCCTAACGCAATGATAGTTTTCAAGTCGATGCAAGTAAGTTACAAAAATCTCCCTCTTCGTCTATCTGATACTGATAGACTCCATAGATACGAAAGATCAGGAACACTAAATGGACTGTTACGCTGTCGATCATTCCAACAAGACGATTCACATAATTACATATCCGAAGATTTAATCGAATCTGAATATGAACATATCATGCAAGTCTGTAAAGATTTTTACGGAATATTTAATCTTGAATACAAATTTAGACTCGGTACTCGACCAGAAGGTTTCCTGGGAGAAATAGAAACCTGGGACAAAGCTGAGAGTATTTTAAAAAAGGTATTAGAAAAATCAGGCAAAGAATATTCTGTGGCAGAAGGAGATGGTGCTTTCTACGGACCAAAGATAGACATCGTAATGAAAGATGCCCTTGGTAGAGATTGGCAGATGGGCACGATGCAATTAGATTTTCAGCAACCAAAAAGATTTGAGCTTGAGTATACTGATAGAGATGGTAGTAAAAAAACTCCAGCTGTAATCCACAGAGTAATATATGGTTCTTTGGAAAGATTCATAGGTATATTGGTAGAACATTATGCTGGGGCCTTCCCTACTTGGCTTTCGCCTGTACAAGCTATCGTTTTACCGATAAGCGAGAAACACTTGGTGTACGCAAAAGAAGTACAGAAAGAACTTATGGAGAATGGGGTGCGCGCAGAAGTGGATGAATCAAATGAGACACTTGGTAAAAAGGTGCGTGAGGCAAAAACACAGAAAATTCCTTACCTGCTTGTAGTCGGAGATAAGGAGGTGGATTCAAAAGAAGTGGCTGTCGAGTTCCGAAATGAAAAATTAGGTACTATGCCACTTTCCCAATTCTTAGATAAAATAAAACTGGAGATAAAAGATAGAAGATAAAGACTGGAGTAGGTTATATATCTATCGTAGCGTATTTAGCGTTGGACTGAATAAAGGATTTGCGGCTTGGTACATCTGTACCCATGAGAATATCAAATATCCTGTCGGCAGCGGCGGCATCGTCGATCGAAACTAGTTTCAAAATCCTGCGTTTAGGATCCATGGTTGTTTCCCACAATTCTTCTGAATTCATTTCTCCCAAACCTTTGTAGCGCTGGACAGAAACCTTCGTTGATTTAATTTTACCAGTTTCAGTCGATTCTTCAGTTTCCTCTCCAGACTCTATTGTTTCTCCAGATTCTGCTTCGGATCTTTCTTCACTCATCGAAGCTTCAGTCGCTGGACCCATTATTTTTGCTTTCTCTTCATCCGAGTAGGCATAAAATACTTCCCTGCCTTTTTTTATTTTATATAGAGGAGGTTGAGCAATATAAATAAATCCCCCATCAATAAGTGGCCTGAAGTAGCGATACATGAGGGTAAGGATGAGGGTACGGATGTGAGCGCCATCGACATCGGCATCGGTCGCTATAATCATTTTATGATATCGAAGTTTAGTGATATCAAATGTATCACCTATGGCGGTACCTAAAGCGATAACCAAATTTTTGATTTGCTCCGAACCAAGCATTCTGTCGAGACGCGCTCTTTCAATATTCAAAATTTTACCTCGAAGCGGAAGTATGGCTTGTGTCCTTCTGTCGCGACCAGTTTTGGCTGTACCTCCTGCTGAATCCCCCTCTACAATAAAAAGCTCTGACTCTTCGGCTGATTTACTTTGACAATCGGCTAGCTTACCTGGAAGAGTCATCCCTTCGAGAGCGCCTTTCCTGAGAATCGAGTCCTTCGCCGCTTTAGCCGCCTTGCGAGCCTTGAGAGCTAGTAGTACTTTGTTTATTATTGACCTTCCGTCATCAGGATTTTCTTCTAGAAATTCTGAGAATTTGTCACTAAATATTGTATCCACCATACCCCTCGCCTCGACGGAGCCGAGTTTACCTTTGGTTTGGCCTTCAAACTGAATCTCTCTAAGTTTGACTGACACAACCGCGGTCAAGCCTTCTAAACAGTCGTCCCCGGTAAAAGCGTCCTCGCTTTCTTTTACCAAATTATTTTTCTTGGCATAACTATTAAGAGTCCTCGTTAAAGCTGTCTTAAAACCTGTGATGTGGGTACCGCCTTCGGCATTGTAAATATTGTTGGCAAAAGGCATGAGGCGACTCGATATGTCGTCGACATACTGCAGAGCTATTTCCACCCCTTCGAAATTTTCATCCTGTTTCTCGACATAAAAAATATTTTTATGAATCGGTTTCTGGGTTTGGTTGTAGAAACGCACCAGAGAAACAAGGCCGCCATCAAAATAAAAACTCATGGAAGGAGCATCGAGATGTAGGTCGCGAATGTAATAGACTTCCGTATCTTTCACTTTCTTTTCATCCACCTCCCGCAAATCGAGTACTGAAATTTTGAGCCCTTTCACTAGGTAGGCTTGTTGACGCAGGTGTGAGACTACTCTATCGAAATCAAATTTTATTTTATTCTCTCCCGTGGAAAAGATTTCTTCGTCCGGCTGGAAAGTAATAATCGTGCCATGTAGTTTAGATGAACCTATTTTTTTTACTGCAGCTTTTTTCTTACCCTTGGAATATTCCTGCATAAACATTCCCCCATCGCGATGCACTTCAGCTCGCATATATACGGAGAGAGCGTTGACTACAGAGGCGCCTACACCATGAAGACCACCAGAAACCTTGTATCCATCGCCACCAAATTTACCTCCAGCGTGAAGAGTGGAGAGGATAGTTTCGAGAGCTGAAACTTTTGTTTGTTTATGAGTATCGACTGGTATACCTCGACCATTGTCGACTACCCGGATACGATTGCCTGGAAGCAAGGATACCTCGATATCATCGGCAAAGCCGCCCATAGCCTCATCCCTCGAGTTGTCGAATATTTCCCAAATGAGGTGATGCAAGCCATCAGGACCTGTAGTACCAATATACATTCCAGGCCTCTTTCGCACAGGATCAAGCCCCTCGAGTACTGTGATCGAGTCGGCTCCGTATGCTACTTTATTTTTGACCTCTTTCCCTTTAATCTCAGGCATATTAGCCACCCTATTATAGCAATTTTTCCACCAAAAAGAAAGCTCTTTATCCCAAGAAAATAGCCAGCCGGCGCCAGAATTTTTTGAAGGTGGGGAGGTCGATAAATTGAGCATTTTTGGGCTCTCCTACAGCATCAGAATCATGATAATAAAAACCTTTCAATTCCCCATCCTCGCTCTCTTCGAAACCGATAATCAAAAGTGTGTGAAAGGATTTGCCATCAGAAAGACCTGGGAAGACCGAGGTCATGACTAAAGAATTATTCTTAATTGCAGTCTTGATTTTCTCTATTCCTCTCGCCCAAAAATATTCATCGTAAGAATTGGGTAAAAATTCATGTGTCTCTAAATTTACCGAGATTGATCGAAATTCCTCACGGTATGCCGAAAGTCCATGGTTGTGTGCGACAAAAACAATCGTATCGTGTGACC
The DNA here is from genome assembly GCA_036517255.1 of Candidatus Paceibacterota bacterium. Classification (NCBI taxonomy): domain Bacteria; kingdom Bacillati; phylum Minisyncoccota; species Minisyncoccota bacterium. The sequence goes on along the minus strand of DATDXE010000017.1, from coordinate 26,577 downwards.
TACCATGAGCTACGACCTTCTCCGTAATCAGCCCTTTCTCCAACATGCTTTTCTGAATAATTTCACTTTCATCAAATAAATCGATTGCTGAAACCTGTCCTCTGTCTGGAAAATAATATTCAATCGCCATTTTAAGACAAACTAAAGAACAAGCTTTGTTTTGCAATTCCATATTCTCGACAACTTTAAATTGAGAGTAATAAGGCACATCAAGAATGACTTTCATATTTTTGTATTTCTTTTAAAAAGGCTTCTCTATTCATTAATTCTGACCTGTCATTAGGAATATTAACTACAAATCTTTCTTCATTCAAATCACAAACTCTTCTGAAACCGACAATGTGCTTGAAATTTTTAGCTTTATCTATTTTCTCCAAACCTACCTCACCTATCGAATCGCTTGAGTGAAGTACTTCCCCATTTCCTAGATAGATACCAGCATGATCGACACCTTCTGGGACTTTCGTGCCAGGTAGGTATTCGACCGTCTCATAATAAATTCTGCCCTCACCTGTATTTGAAAAAACTAGATCGCCAAACTGGAGTTCATTTTTTTCTACAGCCTTTCCAAAAACATATTTATCTACTGAGAGGCTTGGCATCCAAACTCCCGCCTTCGTAAAAATATAGCTTATAAGAGACGAGCAACTAAAAGCATGCGGAGCATCGAGACGCATGGAAGAAGGATTTTTATACTCCGCTCCCATGCATTCAGATATGGCTTTTTGCACCGCTTCCCCTACAACAACTTTTTTATATGAAAAACCAGTCTTTTTTAGAGACTCCTCGTTTACTTCTATGACGGAAAGACCAACCGTATATTGCCATGACATATTGTTGAATTTTAGCATGATTTTCATTAGACTAAGGATATGGAGAAAAAATCTTACAAGGTGGCGACTGAGGAACAAGAAGTACTGATAGGAGGACTAGAGAAACGTACAGACGCTGAAGCCATGAGAATAAAAAGGTATTTAGCCATGCCGGATCTGTCGCGGACAGAAGGAAGCCCACTTTTCAACATAATAGAAACTGTGAAAAAGGTACCAGTCTTAAAAGATTTCGATGTTATCGATATTCCTGAAATAATTTCGACTGATATTCTTTTCGACTTGTTTGACTTTGCACCAGACCACCCAGCTAGAAGTAAGTCCGACACCTATTATGTGGATGAAAAAAATGTTTTGAGGACACACGATACCGTCATGTGGCATTACTATTTGAATTTGCCGGAAATTAAAGAACGAATTGTAAAACAAGAAAAATTAGGCGTGCTTTGTTATGGCAAAGTCTACAGGAAAGACGAGATCGATCGTAGGCATATGAATATTTTCCATCAATTTGGTGGGCTTTATTTGCAGCCAGATAGCGAGGGTATAATGCCTCTCGATAGTTTGAAAAAAGTTTTAAGTGAGATTGTGGAAAACCTTTTTGGTAAAAATACCAAATACAGATTCCTGGATGATACTTTCCCTTATACCGATCCGTCTCTACAAATTGAAGTAGAAATTAATGGTCAATGGGTAGAAATAATGGGTGGTGGCATGCCCAAGAAAAGTGTACTCACGAAAATGAATCTTGAAGGTTACAATGGCTGGGCTTTCGGCTTCGGCCTCGAGAGGCTTGCCATCATATCGATGGAGCTGCCCGATATCCGCCTGCTTTGGTCAGAGGATGAGAGGGTGAAAAAACAACTTAAATTGGGGCAGAAGTTTGTAGAAGTATCGAAATACCCACCTGTGGTGCGTGATATTTCTTTCATTGTAAAGTCAGATGGCTTCACTCCAAACGATTATTTCGACCTAGTGCGTGATGTGGTGGGCGACCTAGCGGAAGAAATGGCTCTCATAGACAAATATGAAAATTCTGAAAAATTTGGCGAAGGTAATGTGAGTTATGCTTATAGGATAACTTATAGAAGTCTTAGTAGAACTCTCACTAATCCAGAAGTCGACTCCCTCCACAAAAAACTCGAATCCGAAACCCAAAAAGTCTTCGGAGCTAAAGTTAGGTAACTTATCCTTGAATTATTGAGGTGGCTATCAATTGTGCTCTTTCTATCTCTTCATTAGAGACTACACTTACAAATTCTACTTTTCTGGCTTTCCAATCTACAGCTTTGAGTTGATTTACGAGAGCCACTCCTTTTACTTTTCCTGTATTTATAGAAACTTCAGTGCCATACCCTCTCTTCTTGGAAGATATGGGCACAGCAAACATCAAACTTCCTTTTTGATTGAATTCTTTACTAGTCAAAACCAAGCCAGGCCTTCGGCCTTTTTGTTCGTGACCTTCGGTGGGAGAAAAAGAAAGCCAAACAACATCTCCCCTATCTGGAATATATTTTTCTCTCACTACCATACTTCTTTACCCATAGGCAAGCCCCAATAATCTTTTTGTTTCTTTCCCTTGAAACCTTTCACCAATTCTTTCATTGGTATTAGTTTAGTAGCATGTTTTAGAGAAACTTTAGGTGAAAGGACTATGGAATTACCTTTAATATTTAACATCATTACATCTCCCAAAGAAAGATTGAGCTTGCTTACTACAGACGAAGAAATTCTAAAAGCAAGACTGTTGCCCCATTTTGATAATTTAGTACTCATGTAAATAAGTATATCCAATGTATATCCTATGTCAAACTATTAAGATAACGAAAAAACGGCGCCGGTCACAATAAGCCTCAAAATTCATAGAAACCCGAAGGGTTTTGTGATAGTATTCGCGAGTTAATACATTGTGTAAATCATTGCTTTTTAGTGTTTTTTATGTTTATATATTAAATATTAATGCTGGATATTTGGACGACAATTCTATATATAATCATTTTCTTTGCTCTATACGTGCAGGTATTTTTTCTATTTTCTTTTTTAAAAAATAAAGAGACTCTTTTTAAAAAAACCACCAACATGGGACTGGATTCGTATCCGAGTGTTACCTTTCTTGTTCCTTGTTGGAATGAGGAGAAAACACTAAGGGGCACCATTGATTCAATTTACAACTTAGAATATCCAAAAGATAAATTGAAGATGATCATAATTGACGATGGAAGCTCCGATAATACATGGGAAGTAATGCAAAGTTTTAAAGACGAATCGAGGATTAAAATTTTTAAAAAAAGAAATGGGGGTAAACACTCGGCACTCAATCTAGGCTTATACCATTCCAAAACTGACCTTATGGCTTCTGTTGATGCTGATACGACCTTAGACAGTAAAGCTTTGGTTGAGATAATTAAATATTTTACAGACCCAGAAATTGTGGCTGTGGGTGGTTCGGTTCTTATCAACAAGCCATCTTCAATCGTCCAAAAAGCCCAGAGTGTTGAGTATCAAATGAATTCTTATGTCAAAAAAATGCTTGGTTTCTCAGGTGGTGTACTAGTAGCCCCTGGAGCTTTTTCAGTTTTTCGTACAGAAGCCGTCAAAAAAGTAGGTGGGTATAGAGAAGGAAATAATCTAGAGGATTTGGAATTGACTTTCAGGATGCAGACAAATAATATGAGGGTGGACCACTGTCATACCGCTTTTGCTTTTACAAAAGGTCCTTCAACATTGTTATCGTTGTTTAAACAGAGAACACGTTGGAGTAGAGGCTTCTTGGGCAACGTTCTAGAATACAAAAGAGCTCTTTTCAACAAAAAATTCGGCAACTTTGGATTGTTCTCTATGCCGATAGGTATCATAAGCTACTTCACCGTTTTTTATGTTTTTTGTTGGAGTTGGATTTACCTTGTAAAATCTACTTGGTTTAAAATAGCCAAGATCAATGCTGTCGGCTTTGGGTCTAGCGACATTCTTGATTTTTTAAAATTTGATCTATTTTTTATAGACACACGAACAATAGCCTTTTTGGTACCGGTACTTTATATATTTATGATATTTTCTATTGTTATTGGAATACGCCTTTCCAAAAGCAAAGTATCATTCTCATCTTTTGTCTCGTATTGCCTAATATACTCTCTGTTTCCGCCACTTTGGCTAATGAAGTCGGTTTACTACACACTGACATCAAAGATGCCGTCTTGGCGTTAATATAAAATAAAATGACTGACTGGAAAAAATATTTAATGGTTTTCTTTATAACCCTCGGTATTTTTGCCGTAGCTTTCTTCGTGAGTGATTATATTAATGATAAGAAACTTAACCAGCTAGAAAACATTTATCAGCAGATATCGACTAATATTCTGTCCACAGAAACAAAATTCTCCCTGCTCCGCATAGCTTCATGCGAGGATACTATTTCTGAAACTTCTCTTGAAAATGAGCTCACCCTCGAACTGAATGATATGGCAAAAAGAGTGAAGTATATGGAAAATCAACTAGGGGCTGACGATTCTAATGTAGTCCTCATCAAAACACAGTACTCTCTTTTACAAATCAAAGATTATTTGCTCATGCGGGAATTAGCGACCCGTTGCAAAGAGAAAATGTCTACCATTCTTTATTTCCACGACTTGGACTGTTCTGACTGCCGCAAACAATCTCTAGTCCTCGATAAAATTTCTTCGCTCTATCCAAACATAAGAGTCTACTGGCTTGACCGTAGCCTACAGACTCCGGCCATGCAAACTATGGTATCAATGTTTTCCATAACAAATACTCCATCGATGATTATCGAAGAAAAAACCTACTCCGGCTTTAAATCTGTCGACGAAATAAAAGAAATTATTCCAGAGCTGAAAAAGATCGATTCTGAAAGAGAAAAAGCTCAAAAGAATAAGGAAAATTCAGCTACCACAAGTGAAATATAAACTGGAGCCGGCACGAGGGTTCGAACCCCGGACATCCACTTTACAAAAGTGGCGCTCTACCAACTGAGCTATGCCGGCATACTCTTCGATCTTGAATACTATCTTATTTAAAAAATCTTTCAATCCTTCTCGTTTTTGTCTTCCAAATTTCCTATACTTTCATCCTCTATTCTACCCCTTTCACCACCTTCGGTTACTTCCGAGTCTGCGCTATTTTTATGTTCACTCATTTTGTGTAAAAAGAACGAAGAGGAACCGTTTTGTTTTAATTCTTTCTTACCCATCACCGCATCTTTCTGTTTACGATATCTTTCCTCGACTGCTTCCTTAGTTTTATTTATTTTTACTTTACTCTTTTCAGGTAGATGAACAAAAAGTAGGTACCTTACTGTTTGCACCACCTGATACATCCGATACTTTATTAAGCTCATAATACGAGCCGAAGAAACATCAAAACGAGATAAAAAATTACCTACAAATGTTTTTGTACCTGCATTTATCTCCCTATGCTTTGAGAGAAAAAGGATAACAAGCACAAGAAAGGCTGGGATGAAAAAATATATGACTAGCACAAAACTATTTTACACTGAATCGAGAGATTCTACCAATCTCTGTCTTTTCCCCAAATTTCTGAACCGCACCGCTTACCAAGTCTTTAATAAGAACATCTTGATTTTTTATAAATGATTGTTCTAGAAGAACTTTTTCTTTTAAGTAAGCTTCAAGCTTTCCTGTGATTATTTTATCCTTCATTTCTGGAGTCTTATCCTTACTATTATTTTCGATTTCCTCAGCAAAAAGCTCTTTGGCTTTAGTTTTAGCCTCCTCCGGCACATCCTCGATTTTTACATATTCAGGAGCTTGTGCGGCAACATGCATTGCTATATCACGAGCAATGGCCTTAAACTCATCATTGCGGGCCACAAAATCGGTCTCGCATAGGAGCTCCACCATAGCGCCAATACCACCTTCACCATGAATATAAGAGGCGACGACTCCAGAACCTAAATTCCTATCTGCCTTTTTTTCTGCACTTTGCTTACTTATTTTACGCAAAATGATTTTAGCCTTCTCCATATCACCTCCCGCTTCTTCAAGTGCCTTCTTGCACTGCATGACAGAAACACCAGTTGCTTCGCGGAGCTCTTTTATTTGCTCGGTTGTAATCGCCATTTTAAAATTTATCCCTTATAAGCTTCCTTGATCGCTTCGACAAAATATTCGATGCTCTTTCTGGCTGAATCGTTACCAATAATAGGATAGTCGATGCCACTTATTTTGTTATCAGAACCACAAAGAGCAATGACTGGAATTTTGAGCTGGACGGCTTCCCTTAAAGCTGTTTCTTCCTTTCTAGGATCAACGATAAAAATAGCCTTAGGTAAAGAAGTGAGATTGACAAGGCCCACAAAAAAATGATTTAAACGTTCGATATCGCGATCGATCATCAGACGTTCCTTTTTAGTGTATTTTGCAAGCTCTCCCTTCTCTTTCTGGGATAGGAGGTCGAGCATAGTATCGACTCTCTTTCGAATAACAGTAAAATTAGTAAGGCTACCGCCGATCCAACGGCCAGCAACATAAGGCATATTTAAACTCTCCGCCGCCTTTTTTACAGCTTCCTTAGCCTCACTCTTACCACCAACAAAAAGAAGAGTGCCTTTTCCCGAGGCCAATTTTTTCACAAACTCTATAGCTTTTTCGAGAGTTTGAGATGTTTTTTCTAGATCAAAAATATCAGTCTTATTTTTAGAACCAAAAATGAAATCACTGACCGAAGGGTGCCTACGGCTCTTACCAAAACCAAAATGCGCGCCGACCTCAAACAAGTCGCTTATGAGCTTACTCTGGGTATTTGTGGCATCTACAATTTTTGACATAACGAGAGTAAGATTAGCAAAGTTAAGAGGCTTCCGCAAGATCATCGATAATAGCCTGCATATTACCCTTTAAAATAGCCTCAATATTATGCCAACTCTTATTGATACGGTGGTCGGTAATCCTATCCTGAAGAGTGTTGTATGTCCTTATTTTTTCAGAACGATCGACATTGCCTATCTGAGCTTTGCGCTCGTGAGCGTACTTTTTATCCTCCTCTTCCCTCTTCAAAATTTCGAGCTTGGCAGAAAGGACTTCGAGAGCCTTCTCCCTGTTGGCATTTTGACTTCTTTCCGCCCTACAGGAAACAACAATACCGGTCGGCTTGTGAGTCAGACGCACGGCCGTTTCCACTTTGTTCACGTTCTGACCCCCCTTACCCCCAGCTCGAGAGAAAGTCACTTCCAAGTCAATCGGATTAATATCTATCTTAGTTTTTTTCCTCATAGGTAAAATAGCGATGGACGCTGTCGAGGTGTGCACCCTACCCGACTTCTCTGTAGTAGGCACACGTTGGATACGATGCACTCCGGTTTCCAATCTTAAATCTTTATAACAGTCTTTGCCTCTTATTTCGAAGCTGGCTTCCTTGAAACCACCAAGTGGGTTCTCCGATTCATCGAGAGATTTCCACGACCAGCCTCTTATTTCGGCATATTTTTCGTACATGTAAGCCAGATTGCGAGCGAAGAGAGCGGCTTCATCACCTCCCACTCCAGCCCGCACTTCGAGCACCACTTCATTTGGAAATTCGTCTTCTTTTTCTTCCTCTTTCAAAATCTCTTCCATCTGGTCAATAATATTTTTCTTCTGGTCCTCTATTTTGACAAGCTCCTCCTTAGCCAAGTCGGCCATTTCAGGAGAGAGCGTAGAAATATCCGCCTCTTCTTTCAAGAGCCGTTCTAGAGATTCTGCGATATAGGCAGTTTTCGGATTTTGCTTGTATTTTGAAATGTCCATTTAAGACTTCTTAGCCTTTTTTGGAAGTTTGGTTGCGAGAGCTTTACGAGCTCTAAACTTTTCTACTCTACCTGCGGTATCAAGTACTTTTTCATTGCCAGTATAAAATGGGTGACAAGCAGAACAAATTTCCACATTGATTTCCTTCATAGTTGAACCCACGCTAAATTTGTTACCACAAACACAGGTTACTTTGGCATCCGTATAGTATTGTGGATGAATATCAGTTTTCATTATTCCCCATTATAATCTACAAAGCCCCTAAAGTCAAAACCCTTCCAAAGGATCGATCATGGTGAGTTGGATGTTTTGGGCATGCTTCATGACGCTATTGGCATAGCCTTGGCCCGAAGATTTCCAGTTGCCACCGGCATAATATTTGGCCGCTGCCGTATGTTCAGCAGTATGGCCTCCTTTTGAGGCCCCTAAATCAGACAGGAGTGAGGCAGAAGCTATAAAAGCATGGCGTGGATTCCACGGATCGGGATGAGTGCCTAGAATTTGTTTCAATCTCTCTATATACATTTTCCAAGTGGAAGGGATGAATTGCGCCGGCCCCATGGCACCACCGTAGCCTATGGAGAGCGGGCACGACACTCTTGTCATTAGTGGGTCCCGGCCAAGATCTTCGAGCACTTCTTTCAGGGTCGGCAAGTCGCGAGTAGGATGGATACCATTTGTAAATGTTTTACCTGAATTGACACTTTGAGTAGACCCACTTTCAAGATCAGTGATGATGCATGAGCCGACATTTTGGCCGATATTACTTTCTTGCTGGAGAATACCGAGGAGGAACGCCGGACGGACACCAGTAAGCCTCGAAGCTTCATTGGCGTAGACCAAGGCATCACCGAAAGAAATACCGTCAGAATCACGCAAACGGAACAACTCAGCTCGTATTTGGGCCGCCTTGGCCTGCCTTTCAGCGATAATTTGATTGAAAGTTTTTTCTTGAGTTTTGTTTATAGTAATGAGGCGCTGCTTTTCAGCCTCATCGCGCTCAATTTTCTTTTTATCGACTTCTATAGCCGCTTTCCTGTCGGCCTCGGCATCTCGCTTTGCATCCAGAGCTTCCCTTTCGGTCGCAGTCAAATCTTGCAAATTCCTCACCGCATCGAACTCTTCTTTCAAAGAAAGCTTGATAGTATTGTACGAATCAACATCAGTAAAAAATTCGGAAATATTTTCATTGGACAAAATTACTTCTGGCAGAGAATATGAATCAATTTCATTAGTAGCTCTTATAATAGAAGCGAGTGATTCTTTTCCTCGATTTATTTTTGCTTCCAGTTCGCTGATAACCCGAGTTTTCTCCCCGATATCACGAGTAAGTTGCTCTATTTGTATTTGCCTTTGTCTGATAAAAGCTTTGGCCTCGTTTATTTTAGCCTGGAGCTTAGCCGACTCCCCTTGAAGTGAAGCTGTGCCTTGCTTTGTTTTATTCAGCTCTGCCTGCCATTTAGCAATTTCCGCCTCTGTTTCCGCAAGCTCGACTCTCCATTTAGCCTCCTGGGCCTGTATTTCAGCCTCCGACATCTGCTGGGCATTAGCTGGAGTAGAAAGTAGGAAATAGAAGCTAGAAAGTAACAAAAAAATAAAAACCCAGAATCTTTTGAGGATTACTGTTTGCATTAGGACTTAAGTATAGCAAAAATATGCTTTTTCAACTCATTTGAATTACAATGTTTTAAAAGCCCTAGATACGAATTAAAAGATTGCTGAAACTGCCGCCACTCTTATTTTATATCAGAATTCAAAAAAATAAATCGGATACAAAAAGAGCCCGCCGGTAAAGACGCGCTCTTTGCCCCCGCCCTAAACGGGCGGGGGCAGTCAGGAATCCATATTTCAGGATTCCAAGGACCCGCTGCGGGAGAAACAGACACCAAGGTAGGAGTTCGAGCGGTCGGGGTCGTCGCCGCCGACGCCCACACCGTCAGAATCGAAAGCACCGAGGTTCACCAGGTAGCCATCCGAGGACAGTGCATTGGTCCATGTCCATGTGCCATCAGGCAAAAGACGGATACCATTCACCCGCTGGTGCAGGGCAACCCGCCACAGAGCTTCGGCCGGCGTCTCACGATGTAACTGGTTGAATGTGAGAAGAGCCAGTTGTCGCGCCCCTTCTTGCCAGTCTCTACTGAGCAGCTTCTCCATGTCCAGTTGCCGAGAACGAAACTCCTTGATCGCCTCCTTCGTCGGAATTGGCATGTGGTCGGGAAAGACCTTTTGTTCGGCATATTCGACAAGCACTGCCGTCTGCTGGAGGTAGTCGACATCGCGAGTGCCAAGCACCACATCGAGAGTGGTGCACCGCCAACCGGACCGGAGAGTATCCTTGGTATAGAACTTTTCGCCGGAATACCAATCGACCTTGTAGAGCAAGGGATGGTCATCCGAGGTCTTGTTCCCCCAGATGTCATGAATCCCCTGCATAGTGATACCAGCTGGCTGGTAGATGAGAGTCTCTCCCAGCGAACGGGTACGAAGAACTTCCGACTCCGAAAAGATCGGAGGGACTTTGTGTACCAGCATCTTCAGATCAGATACCGATTCAATCTCTAGTGGCCCGATGAAATCGGTACCACGGGACATATTGCGACGAGCGTATTCGAGGTCCGCCCCTACCTGAGTATTAGTCGTTGTCATGAAATCTCTCCTTATGCTTCTCTATTTCTAAGAACGTTATGTCGCCTATTCCTAAACGACACTAAATTTTAAATCTCCCAGCATTATACACCTAACAGCTACGCATGTCAAATAAAAAATTACTTAGATTCTGAGGCAGGTGAAGCTCCTGCTTCGGTTTCGCCTTCAGCACCTTCAGCTTCATCGGCCTTACCTTTCTTTGTAACTTCAATAGCGGAGAAGTCTACAGGAGCAGCCACTTCCTCGACTTCTTCCTTAGCTTCAGTTACCAAAGCCATAACCTCTTCAGGATTTTCTTCAAGCTCTACACCCGTTGGCAATTTGATATCTTTAGCTAAAACTTGATCACCCATTTCGATAAGTGAAGAAACGTCGACGATAAGTTCATGCGGAATATTTGTCGGATCAGCTTTGATCTTGAGTTCGTGGAGCACTTTCACCAGCACAGCTCCCTTTTCTTTGACTGCAGGAGAAACTCCTTCAAACTCAATAGGAACTGAGATTTCGATTTTGTGACCTTTCTCAAAGACATAAAAGTCAGCGTGCCTCGGCTCACCAGTAAGTGGATCGTAATTGACATCGTGAATCAGAGCATCGACATTGCCTTCAGGCATAGTGATAGAAACCACAGTCGATTCCCCTGCTTCCTTCCAAACCTTTACAAAATCAGCCTTATTCATCTGAATCGGAGTTGATTCCTTTTTATGTCCATAAAATACCGCAGGGAAAATACCCTCCTTTCTAAGAGCTCCTAATTTCCCAATTTTATTCCTTTTTTCCGCTTTGAGTGTCAGGACCATAGCGAGAGAAATATAACAAAATACTTACTCCCTGGCAAGGTGGCTCATCATATACTTCACAGTGCCACTCCCGTCTGTCGACGAGGAAGGGACTTTTTTGCCGGGGTTGAAAATGTTATCAGGATCAAATATTTTTTTGGTTTGTTCAAAAAGAGCAAGCATTTCAGGCGAAAACATTTTGCCCAAATAAGGAGTACGGACGATACCATCATTGTGTTCGGCGGTAATAGTACCTTTATACTCGCCCACCAGGTCATAAACTTTATCCGAAAGCTCCGTAATTAATTCCCTATTGTGTTCCTCCTTCATATTCATAAGAGGAATGATATGGAAATTACCATTACCGGCATGGCCGGCAATAGTATAGACGATTTTTGCTTCATCAAGAATCTTTCGTAGCCGAGGCAAAAACTGTGGCAGGTAGACAGGGTTGACACAAACATCATCTATAAAAGGAGCTGTCCTTTTACCTTTAATGTGTTGGCGAAGCAGATTGAAACTCTCCCGTCTAATAGTCCAATATTTTTCCGCATCCGCGACATCACTTGTAAGTCGCGTACGAAGATTAAGCCTTGGTAATGAGAGGTTTAATCTTCGTAGTTCGTTCTCCAAATCTTTAGCTTGAATGTCTATTTCTGGCTCGCTCTCCCCCACAAATTCCACAAGTAAAATAAGCTTTGGCGCCCCTCCCGTTAGAATCATCCAAGCTTCAGGCAGGAAACTAAAGAATAGTTTCAGAGCGTTTTTAGCCTTCATTAACTTCATCATTTCGGGTGCAAAACGAACGGCAAGTTTTATGGTCGAGTCATCATATGATTCGATACTTTCTGGATTCTTTTTTAACATGACATTTATAATGTCTCCCAAATTTTCCAAACTATTTAAAAATACCACTAACAATTTTGATTTCGGTTTTACTGGAACCAATTTTATTTTTGCTTTAGTCACGATGCCCAGCGTTCCTTGAGAGCCGACAATAAGACGAGTAAGATCAAATAGGCCGTTTCTTTCGACATTCCACAAATAATACCCAGCAGAATTTTTTGATACTTTAGGTTTGGAAGAATTTATCACTTCCCGATTGCGATCGATCAGAGCCGAAATATATTGGTAAATCTCACCTTCAAAATTGTGCTCATGTGATTTTTTTAGAGCCTCTACCCTACTTTCTGCTCTAAAGGTATGTTCCTCACCATCACACAGAACGACAGTCAGTTCCTCGATATAATCCTCCATTTTGCCATAACGCAAAGTTTTCTCTCCCGCAGCGTTGTTGCCGATCATCCCGCCTAGAGCACATAAATTTTTTGATGCAGTGTAACAAGGTAAAATCAAATTGTTTTTTAATGTCTCTTTTTCAAAATCACGATAAAAAACTCCAGGCTCTACTTCGGCCACTGCCTTGTCCGCACTAACAGAAAAATTATTTAAATGTTTGGAAACATCTAAAATAATAGACTCGCTGAGCGATCCTCCCGACATACAGCTTCCTGCAGCCCGCACAGTGACAGATAGATTTTTATTTTCCTCCGGCTCTTCTTTCTTCTTTTTGGCTACAAACTTTACCACCCTCTTCACATCGTTCGCACCCTTCGGCCACACCACGACACTAGGCCTAACCTCAAAAAGTGATGCATCCTTGCTATAAAGCTTCAGTGTCTCCTCGTCATCAAAAACTTCTCCTTCTACCAATTCAGAAATTTTATTTTTTAACTCTTCTTTTGTCATAAAATTACACCACAAATTTTCCAATACCAAGGGTCACCCTTGGTTATTTTTGATTGAAGAGGAAAAGTTTCTTTTCGACTACTTCTTGCATTTCTTCCCGAGCGAGTCGCAGATATTTGTAAGGAGCGATTTCATCCACATTTTCTGAAAGTGAACGTTGAAGACCTTTTTTAAAGGCAACTCGCAATTCGGTACTGATATGAATAATAGAAATCCCAGCTTTGATTGCCTCTTTTATTTCATCATCCTTATTTCCTGAGGCTCCATGAAGCACAAGGGGGAGCTTTGTAGCTTCTTTTATTTCTTTTATTCTCTGTACATTTAATTTTGGTTCCAAGCCTCCTTTAAGCATCCCGTGGACATTGCCTACAGCTGGAGCAAATAGATCAACACCAGTTTCTTCAACAAATTTTATGGCTTCCTCTACACTGACAATTTCTATTCCGTCCGGAACTTCTTCTAAAACCTTAGAGGATTTGCCGATAAAACCAAGTTCGGCTTCTATTAAAATTTCAGGATTTTTTGATCTAGCATAAGAAACAACTTCTTTGACAATAACAACATTTTGATCGAAACTCTTATCTGTCTCATCGATAATGACCGCGTCATATCCACAGTCAATAGCCTGCTTCGCTCGATCTGGAGAATAGGTATGATCAGCATTCAGAAAAACGGGCTGGCCTTCAGCTTTAATAGTGTCCACCAAAACCTTAATCTGCTTCACACCAATAAAATCCCTCTCCCCTTCAGAAACTCCGATTATGACTGGCAAATTAAGTTTTTTTGAAGCATTTACTACAGCCCAAAAACCCTCAATGTTTGAAATGTTGAAATGGCCAATAGCAACACCTTTTTCCTCAGCTTGGGCAATGCATTCACAAAGTAACATGCTATGATCATAGCATGTTTTGGGAGAAAAATTATGACTTTTTAGCCATTGGGGAAACCACTATAGACGCTTTTATCAGGCTGAAAGATGCCAGCGTTCATTGCAATATAAATAATGAAAATTGTCAGCTCTGTGTCGACTTCGGAGCTAAAATTCCCTTCGAATTCAGTAAAGAAATACCCGCTGTCGGCAACGGAGCCAACGCTTCTGTCTCCGCTAGTCGTTTAGGCCTGAGTAGCGCCCTCATAGCAAATATTGGCAAAGATGACAACGGTAAAAAATGTAAAAAATCGCTCCAAAAAGATGGGGTGGGGACTGAATACTTAAAAATAAATACAGATAAAGAGACCAATTACCATTATGTGTTGTGGTACGAATCCGAACGCACTATTCTGCAAAAACATTCCGACTTTCATTACAAAATGCCTGCGATCAATAAACCAAAATGGATTTACCTCACCTCCCTAGGCGACAACTCTGTGGGGCTACACAACGAAATATCAGAGTACCTAGATAAAAATAAAGATGTAAAAATGGCTTTCCAGCCTGGTATATTTCAAATCAAGTGGGACAGAGAAAAAATAAAAAATATTTATAAACAGACTGAAGTATTTTTCTGTAATGTAGAGGAAGCTAGGACAATACTTAGTACAGAAGAACACGACATCAAAAAATTAATGGAAATGATGGCAAAATTGGGACCGAAGAAAGTATTTATCACTGATGGTATAAAAGGCGCTTATGCCTACGATTCAGAGTCAAACAACGCCTGGTTCATGCCAGTATACCCTCATAAACCATATGAAAGAACAGGCGCAGGAGATGCTTTTGCATCGACAGTGATTGCTGCCCTCGCCCTTGGCAAAACATTAGAAGAATCTTTGATGTGGGGACCGATCAATTCAATGTCAGTAGTCCAAAAAATAGGGGCTCAGGAAGGACTCCTCACCCGGAAACAAATTGAGGACTATTTGAAAAAAGCACCCGAAGATTACAAACCACAGAAAATATAGAGTAGTTAAACTTTTCTTTGCAAGATCTTTTTTACTGCTTCTTTTATTCCTTTCTCATCCATATCATAGTACTCCAGTAGCTCCTCTGGCTGGCCACTTTGACCAAACTTATCGTGCACTCCGACAAATTCTATTGGTACCGGGCAATTGCGAGCCAAGACTTCAGCAACAGCACTACCCATCCCCCCCATCAATTGATGCTCTTCTAAAGTCACTACCGCTCCAGACTGCATCGCAAATTTAATGATCGTTTTTTCGTCTAGAGGTTTTATAGTATGTAAATTTATAACGACTATACCCACTTTCTCTTTCTCTAGCTCATGAGCCACCTTAAGAGCTTTGTGCACAAGAGCGCCGGTAGCGACGATCAGGACTTCAGGTTTAAGATTAGGTGGAGTAAACAACACCTCCGCTTTCCCTATTTCAAATGGAGAACTTTCAGTGGTGATAACTGGAGTTTTCTCCCTCGCTAGACGAAGATAAACTGGAGTACCATTTTTAGCCGCAGCGATAGTAGCTTTTTTGGCTTCGATACTGTCACAAGGAGAAATGACCACCATACGAGGGATGACCCTAGTAATAGCAATATCCTCAATAGCTTGGTGAGTACCACCATCAGGCCCGACAGAGATGCCAGCATGTGACCCAGCAATGATTACGGCTCTGTTGTTGTAACAAATAGTGGTGCGGATTTGTTCCCAGTTTCTACCTGGACTGAACATGGCATAGGAGGAAATGAACGGCACTTTGCCCATAGCGGCCATGCCACTCGCTACTCCTGCTAAATTTTGTTCAGCTACTCCGATTTCAACAAATCTTTCCGGATACTTTTTTGCAAAGGCTTCCATTTTAGTCGATTCAGTGAGGTCAGCACAAAGGCCGATGACGTTTGCGTCGGTATCAGCGGCAATGACTAAGCCTTCACCAAAACCTTTCCGGATTGGCTCCTGTTCTACATCAGTATCAAAAATTTTAGGATTTAGTTTTGCGTCTGGATTTAGCATTTTTATTCGTGTTCACTTCTAATCTTGCCACCTAAGGTTCGGAGTTCATGCAGTGCGATTTTTACTTGATCGGCTTTAGGAGGTTCCCCCGGCATATCGGAAATTCCAGGCGGCTGACCATGCCAACGATAATCACGCTCCATATAACTTACCCCTTTGCCCGGAATAGTGTGAGCGATTATGACAGAAGGCTTTTCGTACACAGCCTGTGCTTCTCCTAAAGCCCTCACTATATCTTCAAAATTGTGACCATCAATTTCCTGGACATGCCAATTGAAAGCTTCCCATTTACGAGCCAATGGTTCGAGGGGCATAATGTCTTCAGTGTAGCCATCGATTTGGATATTATTTCTATCGACTATGGCGGTAAGGTTTTGTAATCTATTTTTGCCAGCAAGGAGAATTGCTTCCCAAGTGTTTCCCGCATCATGCTCGCCATCCGACATCAAGCAATATATCTGCTTGCTACTAGAAGCTCTGTTATCCATCCTTTCGGCAAGGGCCATACCTACCGCTTGGGAAAGCCCAGCCCCCAGAGGCCCAGAACTAGTTTCAAGCACGGGCAGGAAATCCCGATGAGGGTGACCTTGTAATCTAGTGCCAAACTTTCTCAATGTTTTTAATTCCTCCAGAGAGAAATAGCCGGCATGGGCCATAGTAGCGTAAAGCACTGGACAGATGTGGCCATTTGATAGCACCAGCCTGTCCCGATCTTTCCATTCAGGCTTTTTAGGATCATGCTTCAAAACATGGAAATATAGAGCAGTAAAAATGTCAGTCATGCCAAGCGGCCCAGCCGAATGTCCACTTCCCGCTTCCACAAGCATTTCAATAATTGAAATTCTTATCTCATTCGCCATGGTTTCCAAAAACTTTATTTTTTCAGGAGTAAGTGTTTCCATTTTATAAACTAGATAATTTTTCGATAGCTTCTTTTATGTTGGGGTTGTTGAAGACGGCAGAACCAGCGACAAAGCGGGAGACTCCGGCTTTTTTTAATTCTGGAATAGTTTCGGCATTTACTCCTATATCAGCCTGCAGCAATAATAAAGGATGAATCTCGTGGAAACTTTTTATTTTTGTTAGAACTAAATTATCTACTTCAACTCCAACATGACCTATATTGTCACTGTCCATAAACTGGACGAAGTCTACATCAAGGATAAAAGGTTCCAACAGCTCGCTGTTAATAGATGGTTTGATGCCTAATCCCACCTCACATCCAGCATGTTTTATAGTGCTGATACATTCTTTCAAATGATCGGTAGAATCAACATGAATGACAAAACTTTTCACTCCAAGAGAAAGGAGGTCGGGAAGGTACTCAATCGGGTGGAGCACCATCATATCGGCTTCGATCACAACCTTGTCCGAAAAAGGAAATTTTTCATCGTTACGAACCATGTTCGCGACTTCATCCAAACCTTCTACCGAGAAAGGCCAGGACAGATCATCGTCATATTTGCCATCTATAAAATCTATCTGAACTCGTTTTACAAAATAAGCAACAAGAGGAAGGCGCTCTTTAAGTAAATTCAAATTTTTTGGAATTATGGCTGGTACTATTTCACTCATAGCTTGATAAATTTTTATGTAAATGTTTTTCCAATTCTTCTATTTGGCCGAGCCGCCTTATGTGCCTTTCTTCTTTCGAAAAAGGAGTTTCGAGCCAAATTTTTACAGCTTCCTTAGCCTCCTCTTCGGAGATAAAATTTGCCCCCAAAGAAAGGACATTGGCATCATTGTGCTCGCGAGAAAGGCGGACGATATCGAGAGGCCCTCCATAAAATTCAGCCGAACGCACCGCCGGAAATTTGTCAGCTACCATATCCTCCCCTTCTCCAGAAGCTCCCAGTATTATAGCTCGAGAATTTTTCGGATCATGACTTACTATTTCAGCCGCACGGGCTATGTATATAGGGTAATCATCGTTCGGATCATAAAAGCTTGGCCCCAAATCCTCTGTATTATAGCCCAAGTCTTTGACCATACTGATTAATTTATTCTTGAGGTTGAAGCCAGCGTGATCACTGGCAAAATATATTTTCATTTTAAATATTTTCCTATCTCGAGCACATGCCTAAGTAATGTATTGCTATACCCCATTTCATTGTCATACCAAGCACATACTTTAACTAAATTGCCACCCACAACCCGAGTGAGGCCCAGATCAGCTATAGAGCCATATAAAGAACCGACAATATCCGAAGAGACGATCTGGTCTTCGGTGACAGTAAAAATACCTTGCCACCTGTCTTCCTTGGCAGCATCTTTCAAGATTTCGTTTATTTCTTTTACAGTGGTTTCTTTTTTAGAAATAAAAGTGATGTCAGCAATGGAACCGGCTACTATCGGCACGCGCATTGATATACCATCAAATTTTCCTTCTAATTCTGGGATAGCTTCGGTCACAGCTATAGCCGCACCGGTAGAAGTCGGTACGATGTTTTGAGCAGCCGCTCGGCCCTCCTTCCAATCTTTTTTATTTGGTCCATCGACAATACTTTGACTAGCAGTATAGCCATGCACAGTGTTCAGAATGGCTTTTTCTATACCCAACTTCTCATTCAAAATCTGTATAAGAGGAGAAGCGGCATTTGTAGTGCAAGACGCATTTGAAGTTACAATGCAGGTTTCAAATTTTTCTTCATTGATACCCATGAGGATAGTGGCTTCGGTAACATCAGCTGGTTCTTCCTTGACTGGAGCAGTGATGACTACCCGCTTAGCCCCTGACTTAATATGGAGGCCTGCTTTTTTAAAAGTAGTGAAAGCTCCAGTCGACTCTACCACCACATCCACTTCCAAATCTTTCCAAGGCAAAATGGCCGGATCTTTTTCACTAAAATATTTTATTTCTTTATCATAGATAGAGATCGATTTTTTATCTTTAGCTAAGATCGGCAAAAAATCGCTCCGGCCATAGGCAGTATCGTATTTCAAGAGATAAATAATATTCTCCACGTCACAAAGGTCGTTCATAGCCACGACCTCCACTTCAGCCTCCGAAAGAGCTAGCTTCAAAAAAGCCCTGCCTATCCTCCCCGCACCATTAATAGCCACCTTGATCATTGGCTACATTATAGCAAACTTTTTATTTATTCTGAGATTGGGGACTGGAGAACGGAATCGGATTGCTTCTCATCTTTTTTGTTTGAGTGGGCATGACCATCAACTTCGTAAGAAGTATTTTGAGCTTCGAAGAAATTTACTAGCTCATAGACATCGGTCGCTCCCGACATCCATTTAGCTGGATTGGTAACATTGTAGTGCTTTGGCAGACCCAACTCCTCAAGCCTTCGGTCGGTAACATACATCACATATTGATTCACATAATCAGCATTCAAGCCTAGGATACCATTTGGAAAAAGGTCACGGTTGTAAGCGATCTCCAAGTCAACTCCTTCGATAATGATATTCCTGATTTCAGTTGCAAACTCCTCGCTTAGAAGTTCTGGATTTTCCTCTAGCACGTTGTGGATAAGGTTGATACCAAACTGAAGATGGAGAGATTCGTCACGGAGGACCCAATTGATCATGGAGCCAAAGTTGCGAAGTTGATTCCTCTGGCGGAAAGAAAGAGCCACCATAAAGCCAGAGTAGAACCAGATGCCCTCCATCACGATGTTTGTTGCTACTAAATTTCTAACAAAATCTTTTTTACCATCGAGAGTTTCAATATCGAGAAGCACCTCCGTCATTCTTCTCATGTATTTCTTTATGTAATCCTCTTTATTCTTCATAGAAGGAACCTCAAGGTGGACGTTATATATTTTTTCTTTATCAAAGGGAAAAGTCTCAAGTACATATTCGAAAGCGACACAGTGGTTGGCCTCCTCCCACATTTGCTTGGCCAAGTAGAGATGGCATTCAGGAGCTTTGATATAAGGATAAACACCGAGAGCAAGAGAGCGGTTGACGATAAGCTCAGCAGGGTTGAAGAAGGCCATGAGGAACTTCACAGCATGACGCTCATCGGGAGTCATTTTTTCCCAATCTTGTAGATCCTCCTTTAGGGTAATTTCATGGGGAAACCAAGTGTTACGTACAGCCTGATTATAAAGGTCATAGGCCCATTTATATTGAATAGGATGCAGGTTAGTATCTTCCGGACTAGCTTTTCCGATTAACATGATTTGGATATTACTTACTTTTAATTTATTCGCAACCGATACAAATGTTCTCGGCTCCCGGGTCCTCAGGAGCGATGACATTATATTTCTGGACTGGAGTAGAAACTTCTACAGTTTCTCGAGGTTTTATATTGAAGGAAACTTTTTCTAAAGGAATTTGAACAGAAACTGGGGCAGGAATCAGATCTGGAACAGGAATGGCTGTAACTTGTGAAAAAATCGGTATTTCGACAGGAGAATTATCAGGAACAAGAGATTTTTGGAGAGGGGCAGCAAAGCCAAGCTGTTCATCTTTAGCTTTTTCAGCCATCCTCTGGGCAATAGCGGCAAAACCAACCCTACCCATCTTCTGTGACTTATTTACATTGACTGTCGACTGTTCAGCAGTGTGACGAGGCTTCATGTGCAGGTAGTAAGTCGTCTTCAAGCCTTTTTCCCAAGCATTAGCGTAAATTTTCATAGTGTCATCAATGTCTCTGGTTTCAAGGTACATATTTCGTGAAAGGGCTTGATCAGTCCACTTCTGAGCTCTTGCTGCTATTTCCACTACGGCATTCGGATCAGTGGTAAAAGAAGTTTTATAAATATTGCGAAAATGTTGTGGGATCTCTTCTATATTTGAGATATCCCCCTGATGCTCGATTATTTTCTCCTTTACTTGCTCCCAGAGGCCAAGGTTTTTCAAATCTTTCACCAAGTTGCGATTGACATCGATATATTTACCAGAAATTTTGTTACGAGAAAAAATTTGAGCAAAACGTACATCTACTCCAGGCGTAGTACCTCCAACAAGGCCGATGTTAGCAGTAGGAGCAGTAGCCATTAGAGTGGCATTCCTCATTCCCTTCTTCACCTTCTCTCTAAGCAGATCCCAATTAAGACCTTTGTGTTTACTTTCTTTATCCACCGTAAGGGGCCTACCTCTCTCTTCTTCAAGAACTCTGAGAGTGTCAATAGGCACCATTCCTTTGGACCAACGACTACCTTCAAAGTTCTTGTAAGAACCTCTCTCTGTTGCAAGATTAGCACTTTCATCGATCGCCATATAGCTGATAAATTCAAAAATCCTATCGACGAAATCAGCGGCATGAGGCGAATCGTAAGCCATACCAAACTGTTCCAGTATATCAGCCACACCCATAACCCCGAGACCTACTGCCCTGTTTTCCTTATCAGACTTGTTCGCTTCTGGTATGGAGAGCTTATTCAGTTCTACCACATTGTCCAACTGCCTAATGGCTAAGCGTACTGATTCCTCAAGCCGAGACCAACTTATTTCTTTGTTTTGAATATGAGCAGAAAGATTGAGAGAGGTCAAATTACACACAGCAATGTTTTCTTTGTCTTGAGGTAAACATATTTCGGTACACAAATTCGACATGTGTATCGCACCGGTATTATTATTCAGGGCTCTTACGTTTATCGGATCTTTCCAAGTAATCCAAGGATGCGAAGTGGTCTGTAAGGAAATAAGCATTTGCCTCCAAAGCTCACTCGCAGGCATTTTTTTCCACATACGCAACTCCTTCCTTTCGGCTTTAGCTGCATACTCTCTGTATTTTTCAGAAAAAGCCTTGCCATAAAGCTCGTTCAGCTCCGGGACTTCGGAAGGGTCGAAGAGATACCAATCCTCCCCTCTCTGCACCCTGAGCATAAATTCATCGGATATCCAAGCCGCAGTATTGGCAGTACGCATACGAGCATAATCATCACCAGCATTATGTTTCCAGTGTAGGAACTCTGGAAAATCTAAATGCCAGTTCTCCATATAAAAACAGAGGGCCCCCTTTTTCTTGCCACCTCGCATGATGGCCCGTATAGCGGTATCAAATATTTTAGCGAAACTGGTCGGACCTGAAGAAGCTCCACCAAAATTTGATTTTAAAGGAGAATTGGTGGCGCGCAACTTGGTCACCGAGAGGCCGATACCTCCGGAATCTTTAGAAAGCATCATCACATCGGATACTGACTTGGCGATATGCCTCATATCATCATGAGCTTCAAGTAGAAAGCAGTTGGAAAGTGAGGACCTGATAGTACCAGCACCGAGGTTTGTAGAACCAGCGGCAATATATTGATGCTTGGACATTTTGTCGTAGAATCGAGTAGCCCAAAGAGTCGGGTCCTTCTCACCAAAAGAGAGCCCCATAGCGACACGCATGAAAAAGAACTGGGGAGTTTCAGTATATTCCTGTTCGAGATTCTTTATAGAGTAACGGTTCATCAAGGTATCGAGCCCAGAGTAAACAAAAATCTCATCTCGTGTTACATCGAGCACTCTAGAGAGTTTTTCTAGATCAAACTTCTGTTGCATTTCAGGATGCAACCTGCCAAGCGTGACTCCGTCATTTATATAATTGATAAAACCTGCGCGATGCTTCTCTCTTAAGTCCTCAGGGCTATCGACATCGTATTCTCCGATCACTTTCCTATAAATAGTCTTCAGCATGAGCCTCACCGCCACTTTATCGTATTCGGTATCGTTCTTTATATTCTGCACTGCGGCATCGATAGTAGCCCGATCCATTTCATAGGTAGTAATGCCATCATAGATCATGAGGCGAGTATCAGTCGCTATCTGCACCACCATGGATATCGGGTCGGAGAGGCCCTTGCAAGCTCTCTCAATGGAGCGGTTGATCTTATCGGCATTGAATAGTTCCTTGGTGCCGTCGCGCTTACTGATGAAAATATTCGCAGGTGACATACGAGGAATATTTTACATCTTTTTCGATCTAAAAAAGTGTGGATAACCCTAAAAATCAGGAGTCAAAAACAGATGCAAATCTTTGTCAAAAAAAACTTCCAAAAAGCCTTGCTTTCACTCACTTTACTCCACTACTTTTATAATGTCATCGATTTTTATTCCTTGCTTTGAGACAAGTCCGGCTTGAGTTTCCAGGACGAAGTGGGAAGGACTCTTCGGAATGAATTTTTCAGGGTAAGAAGAGGGGTTTGCATTCTCTTTTATATGGACTACTTTCATATTTTTATCGAGCCATATGATATCGATAGGGAAAAACATGTCCTTCATCCAAAATGAATACGGCCCAGGCTTATCGAAAACGAAAAGCATCGCTTCCCCATCTACAAGTGGAGGTCGACCTGATAAGCCTAGCTCTCTAGCCTTAGGAGTCCTAGCTATTTCAGCCACAAGAATAGAGCCACCAGCGTTCAAAGTAGAAAAATGACCAGAAAAAAGGGAGCTTCTATTATAAAAACCATATAGAACAGCAACAGCAACCAAAAAGAAAATAGAAAAGAGGGTTACTTTCATACAAATAACTATAACAAAAACCGCATGCTTGCGCAGACGGTTTTTGTTAATTAGTGGAAAGATCGATTATCTTGCTCGATAACCACCTCTGTCCCCACCTCTGTCACCACCGCGATTTTCGCGAGGTTCCATAGGACGAGCGACGTTCACAGTAAGTGCGCGTCCACCCATATCTTTGCCATTGAACATATCAATAGCGGCATCTGCTTCGTTGTCATTTGTCATTTCAACGAAACCGAAACCTTTAGAACGAGGAGTGTGGCTCATCTTGTCCATGATGATGACAGCTGATGTCACCTCTCCTGCTTGTGAGAACATATCCTTCAAATCCGTGTCAGTGGTAGTGTAAGGAAGGTTCCCGACGTAAAGTTTTTTCATTTCTCTTTTTCTAGAATACTTATAAAACGACCCCGAAGCACTTACTTATTCGTCTTACTAAGTATCCCGCTAGAGACACGAAAACGAAGATTCATGCTTACCCCCCTATTCTACTCCTTTCGATCCCAAAAGTCAACCCTACAGGCCTATGGCGCTGCTTATTTTGTGGTCATTATACCAAAAAGTTCGGACTCATTTCCAGCAGAACCCCGACTGATGTGCCACGCGCGGAGCGCGTGGTGGCTCTGACCAAAATCGTACGCTCGACGAATCGTCCCGCCACCGCCTCGCGGACTCGGCGGCAACCCCGAAAGAAAAAACACTCCTCGCATTTCTGGTTTGGCGGGGGTGAAATTTCTTTTGGAAAAGGAAAGGGTGTTTTTTCTTTCGGGGTTCTGCCCTCCAAGTATTCGGGCAGTTGGCGGGGCGAAATGCGGACTCGGTTTTGCCAAACTATTTTTCTGGGGGAAAGGATTTGGCAAAACCTCGGCTGACTTTTGTCTTTGCATTTGTCCGCGCGGAGGAGGGGTCTGGGGAGGAATCCGCGCGGGCTGATTTTTGGCACTGGGAATGGGTTGATATAGAACTGAAAAATTTGCTACAATAAGACCATGCAAATTAGACGAGTTTATATCGGCGGCTGGTTTCAACGAACGACGCTTCATCTCTCGGAGATATATGATTTTCTACGTGAAGGATATTCTAACTTAGAGCTCGACAAGAAAAAACTTAAGGAGTTGCAACAGAATTTGGATATCCAATCAACAGAGCTGAAAGTTGATGGACTAGAACATATTGAACTTACGAGCACCAACGGCATTTCGTTAAAAATCCATGAGGACGGACTTATTGTGTTGAGGCACGATTATGGTCAAGGCGATGATTTGGCTGCTGATATTAAAATATTAACCGAGTATTACGAGAAAAAACTTTCGCCAGCGTTTAGTTATATTTTTAGTCTAGGAGCGCCGGTGCCAAAAGAACTAGCGAACATTAAGACCGTCTATCCTTACTTCGTTGTGGTTGAGCACGCTACCCGCGAAGAGATAACGGCTCTGATGGACTCTTTCCATGAGAAAACGTATTTTGAGGTTACAGGTGATCGCTTTGACCTTTTTCGTGGGGATAAGTTTTACATTGTACACATCAAAAAAGAGGATTTAGGCCACAGCGAGCGTTTTATTGAGGAGCAGATATTCTTGCGCGAATTCAAGGGTCAACTCCATCGCTACCTGAATCTCCATCGAATTATTTGGGAGCGAATCGCCAAGGTTAAGGAGCAAGGAAATATCAAGGGTGGCGAAATTGGGGGTTTTCGTGACAAAGTGCAAGGTTATGCAAAAACTATCAATCTCATTGAGGCCCGTATCAACCAAATGGGCACGTACCTGCATACCCGCGAGCGAATAGTGAAAAGCGACGACGAACTGAAAGGATTTCTTACTCTGCTTGAATACCGCTACGAAACGCTAGGTGATACGTTGGCATATCTCCAGCAGATTTGGGTCATGACTAAAAATTATGTCAATTCGGCTCTCGACCTCTTTTCATCGTTGGAAGCACAAGCTACGCAAAACTCAGTCAAAAACCTTACCGTGGTCACCTCGATGGGCGTGGGCGCAACCCTCATCGGTCTCTTTACGACTAACTCTATTCCACAATTCACCATGTTCGGAGTTGGTTATTTCGTCGCGCTCGCGGCCATTGGTTACTTTGCCAACAAAATAACTACGTGGTTCTACAAACGAAAGGCTTACAATATTTCTGATATCGAGTACGACAAAGATATAAAATAATCGCTCTATTTTGTATCTCTCAAAGCAAACGCGTAGGTTAAGCCCCACGCCATAATTATCGCAAGAATTAGGAAGCTCCATTGCAAAGTGATGACTTGAAGTGATAGTGCCGCCACACCCGCGGCCGCGATATATGTTGCCGGGCGAGCCATTCTGAAAAGACTTATGGTGTCGGCAAGCGACCCATCAACATGTCTGAAAAAATAACTCTCGGTAGCTATTTCTACGCATGCTGCACCAATGCGACTAATAAATAAGACGGCCGCCCAAAGAACAAGTGCGGATGGAAGAAAGGGAACGCTAGCGACTGCCACGGCCATGAGAATGAAACCAAAAATCATAATTTCCTTTTCCCCGATTCGCGAATCAGCCATTCTACCGAGCGGCAATTCCAAAAGTAGAAATGGCAATAACATGATGGCAAAAATCGTTCCTATTTCTGACCATGAAAAACCGATATATTGGAAAAGATATAAAGGCGTGTATATCACCATCCAAGCATAGAAAAAACGTAGTAAAAATTGCGCCGCGACCACATTGTATAAAACTGGATGTTTGAGCACATAACCAACGCTCTGCCACAATGTTCGAGGGTGGTATCGCGCGTCGTTAAATCGGCGCAAGCGCGTAATAATTACTATCACGCCAGCAAAAAGAAACCCGATGGAAATAAAATAAATCCGCCAATATTCCGTGTCATAGAGAAACAAACCCACAAGCAATGGACATACAACCTGCGTGATGTTTTGCATGGTCAGAAACATGCCGCGAACGCCGCCCGTTATTTTTTCATTGTTAGTCAGCCTTTCGAGAAAAATATCAAGGTTAAGATAAATGATTGGCGAGACGGCAAGATATAAAATAAAAGAAGTAATGACAATATTCACATCTCGCCCAAATGCAAGTCCCAACAAAGCCAAAACTTCTATCGCAGTAAAAAAGAGTACGAGGTGGTAATTGCCTACTCGCTTGATAATTTGTGCAAATGTTGAAAAAAGTACAATGCTCAAAATTGATCCGACAATATAGAGAAGGCTTAAATCTTGAGCATTAACATATTTTGAAAGAAAGGCAGAATTTATATAAATGATGATAAAATAATGGAACGAGATCAAAAGGTTTGTGAGATATATCGTCAACCTGCCAGAACTTGCTTTGTGGAAAGATAGAAGCATGAACTTATTTTATCATGCAACCCATTCCCAGTGCCAAAAATCAGCCCGCGCGGATTCCTCCCCAGACCCCTCCTCCGCGCGGACAAATGCAAAGACAAAAGTCAGCCGAGGTTTTGCCAAATCCTTTCCCCCAGAAAAATAGTT
>DATDXE010000016.1 GCA_036517255.1 Candidatus Paceibacterota bacterium | reverse complement strand
GCAGCAGATCGGAGTTCGATTCTCCGTACCCGCATTCTTAATTCTGATGCAAATCAAATTTGGTGGACCTAGGGGGAATCGAACCCCCGACTCGTCCATGCCATGGACGCGTGTTACCACTATACTATGGGCCCGTTTATATAAGTTTATACTTCTCTAAAATCATTTTTTCAACCTCCTCGCGAGGTTTACCATATTTTGCATAAGAAAGCTCTTTGATATGTTCTATTTTTGAAACATCACCTTGAGGAGGCGAAATGGTTTCTATATTAAAAGGCTTCACTGGCCGGCCGTGTACCAGGAGCTTCAAGTAAGCATTCCTGTTGTCGACGTTCATCAGGTCGTGAGCATTGAAAACTGGAGCAAACTGGCCTTCTATTTTCTCCGCATCTTCAGCTCCTACTCTGAAAGCACAGATGGAGCCTACGTTCCCAAAAACTGCATCGCGAATTTTTTCCTCAAGTTGGGCAATATACTGATGCGCGATATTGAGCGAAAGTTTGTATTTTCTAGCTTCGGAAAGTATGGTCGAGATCGAGTCGGTGGTGATATTTTGAAATTCATCTATATACAAGTAAAAAGGCGGTAGGTTAACAGATTCAGAACCACGCGACAGAGCGGCCATCAGTATTTTACCGACAAGAATGAGGCCAATCAGGTTCGCATTGATGTCCCCTAGTCGACCCTTCGAGAGATTGACTAGGAGGATTTTGCGATTGTCCATAATATCCCTGAAATTCCAGGAAGATTTTTCTTGAGCGATAACCGGTCGCATGATGTCGTTCTGTAAAAAAACATCAAACTTGTTAGTAACATACTGCACATAGTTCGAAAGTCCCTGATCGCCAGTAGTTTTCTCCGCATTGATCCAGAACTGGGAAATGAGTGGATTTTTACATTTACTTATCTTGTACTCACGATATTTTTTATCGGAAAGAACCCGAGACACATCGACTAAAGTATTGCCCGAATCCGGATCTTCCATCACCAACAGGGCTGAATTTCTGAAATATTGTTCGAAAGCTGGCCCCATCGACTCAGGCACAGAACCATAAAGTTTTCTAAAAATACTAAAAAGTTCATTCACAACAAAGGTTTTTTGCTCTGGGAAATTTGGGTCGTATTCGAGCATGTTGAGAGCCATTGGCCTTTCTATATAAGCAGGATCGAAATAGATTACGTCTTCATATCTCTCTGGAGGAATATTAGCTAGAACGTCGATGATGTCACTACCATGAGGATCGATCATACAAACTCCATTACCAGCACGAATGTCCTGGATGATCATATTTTTAAGAAGTGTCGATTTTCCTGTACCTGTCTGGCCTATGGTATAAAAATGACGAAGCCTATCTTCCTCGGACATGAAAACAGCCGTCTCGATATTGCGGTGTTTGTTCATACCAAGCAGTGTACCCTCTTTTGGAATATCGACTGGGGCTGGAGCAGTAGTAGAGCGTGTTTGTTTCAATTGGTCGCCGGAAGTAATGGCACCGGTATGGAAATGTACCATAGTCGTAATTTCTTTCAGGCTCAAGGGAATTTTATTTGCATCATCGAACATGCGAAAAGAGAAATTGCGTACTAAGTCTTTAAGGTCAGAACCTTTTATTGGAATCCACTTCAGAGTATTACCCGTAGTATTTTGGAACTGGTTGAAACTCGACTCGATACTCTCCAATATTTCTTTAGCTTCCGACTCAGTCCTAGAGGAAGCCAGGATACGCAAATTACATTTAACAATAGGACTCTCTATTTTCCTTTTTATTTCTTCCACTGCTATCTGATCTATATTTTTTACTTCTTCTGGCTTGTCTTTGTCTTTTGTTTTTCCGGCATTAAGAAAACTTTTAAATTCTTTGAAGATGCTGCCAGAAAGGCTCTCTGGCATATCGAGAGCCTCTTTTACCGAAACGCCTTTCAGGATTTTGTCCAAAGCCCCTCGATAACTTTTGACATACGAATCGCCGGCAGGACTCCAGATGAGCTGAATCGCGGCGCCTTCCCCCTCTGTATCGACTTTGGAGAAACTATTGAGAAGGGCGTTCAGCGGATCGTGGTCGAATGAATCGTAGGTGCGGAGGGGGAAGGCGCCGCTTTTTTCCAGTTTACCTATTACTCCGAGAGTCACTCCGGTTTCGTTAAAAATATTGTAATCATCTATCAGCCGACTGATTTTGGCCCCATGAAAAACAGATAATATTTGTTTTTCAAAAAGAGATGAGCGGTTTTCAGGCACCGCTACATAAAAAATAACTTCACCGCTTTTATTGCTATTTCCTATTTCGAGAGAAATAAAACTGTCCCCTTCTTCCTTAAGCGATTCTTTAGTAGAGATGGAGAGCATGCCAGCATAAAACTGTTCCATACTCGATATTATTTCCTTCAAAGTTTTCTCTCTATTTTGATTGCTCGAATTAGAATCATCAGAAACAGCTACTTCATACAAAGCCATTTTCAAACTTTTATGTAGCCTATCCTTACTTTTTACTTTGCCTACGTTTCCACCTTCCTTGATATATTCGACTAAATAGCGATGGAAATCATCCGTCAAATGGAAGTCACCCAGTTTTTCCACTACCGAAAGTGCATTCTTTATGCCCTTTTCCTCGACTAGCGCCATGAGCTCTGCCATTTTATCGTCATGCTCTTCAGGAGTAAGTTTAAGCTTGGTTCCCTCCCTCCTATCGCCACCTTCCCCTATTATCGCCCCTGCCTTTTTTAGAGCCTCACTTTCATCTATTTTAAACTCAGGATGTAAAATTTGTATCGGAGCTATTCTTTTATATTCGGCTATTTCCGTCCTAGCTATTTTTTCCTCATTTTGCTGCAACCCAATTTTTTCTCCCTGCATCTTTCTCTCAGCAATTTTCCCGCGCAAATACACAAGCTCCTCTTCCACAGAGCGCAATTTCATCCCCTGACCCAGAGCCGTAATTTCCATGCTTTAAATTATACAGCTATTCTCACAGCATCTCTACAACCTTGTATCCATAATAACGATTGTCTCCTGTTACTTCAGATAAAGCATAAGGAAAATCATGGAAATCAAAACTTTTCCTCTCTTCATCCGTCTTAGCATCTACCTCCAACATGAAAAGTTTACCATCCGCAAACTCGTCATATTTCAAACTAAACGGAATATCGTTTTGAGTAAATACGAATTCATAACGCTTCTTTTTTAGATGTAGTACAGAGGAGTCCACCAATTCTCTATATTCCTCTTCAGTAATTTTCTTTTTGTCCGAAGTTCTACTACCCTCTTTCGTTATCTTCGTAATCAACAAAATCTGCACCTCTCCATTATCAAACTTCTTATACACCACCTTTCTCTCACTCTCTTCATCTGTCTCCAACCAATCTACAGTCAAGCCAAACGAAGTTACATTATTCCTTTCCAAAAATTCAGAACCAATCCTCGCGAGCACAAACTTGCGAGCATTATCTTCCAAAACCTCTTTACCTTCTAAACCATTTGTTGGGGTGGATTCTGACGACATGGATAGTTATAAATTAATCTAAAAGTTTCTGTTTTTCCCACAATTCATAGAAGCGTCCTTTTTTCTTATAGAGCTCTGAGAAATTTCCTTGTTCAATAATTTTGCCACCTTCCATTACAAGAATTTTGTCCATTTCTTTTATCGTAGTAAGACGGTGTGCGATCACAATTGCTGTGACCGATTGAAAAAATTTATGAAGAGAATCTTGAATTTTTGCTTCCGACTCAACATCAAGATGGGATGTTGCCTCGTCGAGGAGAAGCAATTCTGGGTCCTTAAATATTGCACGAGCGAGGCCCACTCTCTGTTTCTCGCCGCCAGAAAGCTTCACCCCTTTTTCCCCGATTAATGTGTCCGCTCCTTGAGGAAGAGCCCGAGCAAATTCCGAAACGTGCGCCACACTTAGCGCCTTCTCAAAAAGTTTTTCATCCGTACTCTTCTTAAAGTTGGATATCGTCACATTGTTACGCAATGAAAAATTAAATACTTCTGTATCTTGTAACACAACCGCAGCATGAGTAAAATAGTCGGATTTACTGATTGAACGAAGAGGTAGGTCATCGATCAATATTTCGCCACCATAATTTTCACGCTCTTTGAGCAGGAGTTTAAAAAGTGTCGACTTGCCAGCTCCAGAAAGACCCATGATGCCTATCTTCTCACCTCGCGATATTGTGAAGCTTACTCCATCAAGAACTTTTTTATCACCGTATGCAAAAGAAACGTCCTTTAAGTGTATAGTTTGCCAATCCTGAGGCATAGGTATTTTCCCCTTCTCTACATCAGTAACCGGTTTTACCTCGAGCACATTCATCATTCCCGCAATATCTTGTTTAGCGATAGCAAACTCTTGAGAGGCATCCGCGAGTTTACTTATGGCTCCTTGGATACTTGAAAAATACCCATAGAAAAGAATGAGGAATCCTAATTCATACTGACCTTGCATGATACCCCAGCCAATGTAGGCGATCATGGCAATACGAAATATTTGGCTTACTAAATTTTTTATTCCACCACCAAACTGAAACCAAAATATACGTCTTCGGATGAGTTCGTAAAGCTCGTTACCTAAGTTTGCAAGCCTGGACATTAGTGGGTGCATCATCGACATCACTTTGACACTCCGGATATTATTTACTGACTCAAAAATGAGGCCGGACATTTCTTCACTCTTGAGATTCTCCGCTCTTTTGACCTTCGTAGCACTACGAGTGTAAAAAACGGAAATTGATAGATAGATTATAAGAAAAAGTAGAGTGAAAAATGCAATCAATTGATCAAAGTGGGCAATAATAAAAATAACAGCAAAAAAGTTCACCCCTATATCTATAAAGGATGCGAGCCACATACGTAAAAGTTTATTCACAGCATCACTACCACGTTCTATCCTCTTTACTTTGTTGCCTGTATTTTCCTTTTCGTGCCAATCTATATCAATAGAAAAAATGTGTTTTATCGCCTTGAGTTTTGTATCTATGGCCGTTTTTTCAGCAATCGGATATCCTAAAAAGTTAGCATAATACATAGCCACAAAATAAATTAAAGATGTGAGAGTGAAAATACCCATGATGTACCAGAAAGGCAGAAGTGATTCGCCTAATATGTGCGCAGTAAAAAATGTCGTAATCCCAGCCACAGCATAGACTGGATAAAGTCCGACGACTTCACCTAGAACACGAAGAATCGAAGCCAGGAAAAATTTACCTCGATAAGGTTTGACGAATGTGAGCAAGTTGCGAATCAGAGCAAAAGTGGAATAATTTTCTTTCTGCATAGATAAAATATACCGCAATTAATCTAACTATAAAAGAACGGCTTCAATTCTTCCTCAGAAATATATTGGGAGGCTTGGACAAATATCTGTTTGAGTAAGCCTTTATCAATTTCTTTATGTATGGGTACAGTCAAAGTTTGTTTATCTCCATCTACAATACGCCTCATTTTTAAATGACTACCGCGCTGATCTATTTCTTTAAAACCAAAACTAGAAAATATCTTAAGTAAGTCCTTACCACCGAGGACCCTCATCCTAGACATACTGAGGAATTTCGAAATTAACCAATAAAGAAGGAGTGGAGCCTAAACCATTCTCGGAAAGATTCTCGTCAGAGAAATGTAAATCTGTCGCTTCTTGGATATTTTTGACAAGCTCATCAAGAGTCTCGGCTTGAGTGAAAATAGGAAAGTCGTTCGCGTGAGCGGTATAGAATTTATCACCTTTTTGAATTGTAAATTGAATGATAGTTTTCATAGAGGTATTATAACATATTTTATCAAAACTGCGAGGCGAAGGCGGGTCCACGAGGATTCGAACCTCGGTCTCTCCTTTTGGAGAGGAGAATTCTACCACTGAACTATAGACCCTTTAGAATTTGAATCGGTAGATGTCTTTGTGATGACCGATATAGAGGAATACTACAATATTTTTACTTAAATGAAAAATGACACGGTAAGCCATATCCACTCGAAAACTCCACATATTCGCATGCTTGGGAGAAAGTTTTTCTGTATTTAGAGATGGGGGGAACATATCCACCCTGAACAGAGCTTCTTGTTTTTCAGCTTTTCTTTTTATTAAGGCAGGAAGTTCTTTATACATTGAGACAAACTTCCTGGTATAGACCACCTGCATGTTAGATATGCTTTAAGCTTCTTGATTTTATGATGCGTCCTGATTTCATATCTCTTAAAGATTCACTTATATCTTTTACAAATTTAGGATTGAATAGGCCTAGGGCTCCAGCTAATTTCTCCAAAACTGAAAGATCTACAGAAACACTGTATTTTTTGACACCCCTATCTTTAGTTGTGATAGTCATTAAGTTCATAGGGTTATTGTAGCAAAAGTACGACAAATGTAAATCGCCACTTGCGTGGCGATTTACATTACTGATAGTAACAAGGGTGTAAATAATTGCAAGCTAGTTATCCACAACCTCTTTTCCTCTTATTTCTTTATCTTTTTTAATGGAAGTTTGGCTTCAGCAAAGACTACCCTTTTACGAAGAGTTTTGTCATATTTCTTAAGTTCGAGTTTTCGCTCGACTTTCTTTTTGTTTTTACGAGTAAAATAAACCTCTCCGGTTTTCTTATTTACTAATGCTATAAGCTGATCCTGCGACATAGGGGCCAAATATATCAGGAATTAAGAACTTTTGCAAACTCTGTCATGAGCTCTTGAGTAATGGGTCCAATGGTCCCAGGATGCCCCTGGGACTGGGACGCATGGGCCACAGCAAAATCGTCAATTTTAGTTATTGGCACGATGTCTTTAAAAGAAGAAGTGAGAAATACTTCATCAGCTGTTTTGAGTTCACTTAGTTCTACTATCCTCTCTTCTATTTCATATTTATCTTTCATAAGTTCAATAGCCACCTTTCTTGTGATGCCATGCAGCACCCTTTCCCCCGGAGTAATAATTTTTCCATCTTTCACTATAAAAATATTACTAGTAGCACACTCAAGCACTTCCCCATCGTGGATAAAAAGTATTTCAAGAGCCCCCTCTTCTTTTCTCCAATTTTGCAGGTTCACCCCTCGAATATAATTTATAGTTTTGACTTCAGGCCAATCTCTTTGAAAATCATAAGTTAAAAGCTTAGCCCCTTTTTCATAAATTTCTTTGGGCAGAGGCTCCCATTTTTCTATCAAAATATAAAAGGTGGGGCTACTAAAATCGTATTCAATCCCAGCTATAGTAGAACCTCCAGTAAGAACCAATCTTATTATCGATCGAGAAAACCCGTGTTTCCCCAAAAGTTCTTTGATTACTTTTTCGCATCGCTCTTCGGTAATAGGAATATTGAGACTCAAGGCATGAGCACCATTTACAAACCTTTCCCAATGCTCTTTGAATCTAAAAATATTTTCACCTAAAGCAGTAATCCCATCGTATACGCCATAGCCACGAAGCATTCCGATATCGAGGACTGAGACTTTGGCTTCTGAAAGCGGTAGGATACTTCCATTTAAATAGCAGTACTCAGTCATAATTATTGAAGTTACTATTATCTTCTAAAGTACTCTCAAATGCAAAGCCCGCCCCTCTAACTTCGAGGAAGCGGGCGTGTCCCATAAAATCTGGGCGCTATGGTGTGGCCAAACCACCAGCCAGAGAGTACTGACGAACCTGTTCCGGAGTGGGATTCCCTTTTTGGGGCGGGAACGCCACTGAGACTTCGGTGATCAGGTCGCAAGCTCTTGCCCTGAGTTGGAACGGCAACCTTTCGTTAGCCGCCAATTCCGTGAGAAACTGGTCAGCCAAAAGTTCGCCGAGACGCTTACCGTCGTAGTGCTGGAGCGTCTCCTCCGCCACTTCCTCTGGTGTCTTTCCCGCCGATGACTTCTGCAGAAGGACACGATATGCCTTCAAGATTTTGCTGTTCATTCAGAACGCCTCCTCAACTAGTTTATTAAATTTTTCAAAGCTTTTAGAAGAAGGGGAAAAAAGTATAATCGCATTATTTCCCTTTGCTTTCTCCAAAGCACTTTTGAAACACTCTTCCAAAATATCATGCTCTTCTACTTTAGAGCCCAATTCTTTCTTCATTTTCTCCGTCGCAGTCCCAGAAAGCAAAATAATATTTTCCGGTTCCAAATATTTTTTTACCATCACCCCCCATTCTCTAAAATCAAGTTCTCTATCCGTTCCCCCAGATATCAGTATCAGTTTTCTATCTTTCCCACTAAATCTTTCCAGGGCTACCATAGTGGCCTCAGGGGAACATGCCGCAGTATCGTTATATATTTGGAGCCTCTCATTTTCAAACACAATTTCCTGCCTCCACTTTATTTGAGGCAAGGTTTCAGCTGATTTTATAATATCTTCTACACTGACACCTAAGACCAAACAAGCGTGAGCAGAGAGTAAGAAATTTTTCAGGCTATGCCTTCCGTATTCTTTGGCGAAACTAGCGCCGTCAAAACCCGATAAAGCATCGACTGATGGGTAAACGACTTTTGCTTTAGGTGAGAGATTTAAGAAAAATTGAGTCCACTCATCTTCAGGATCCAGGATCAGGAAATCACCAGCTTTCTGTTTTTTAAAAATGTTTGCTTTAGCCAAAGCATAGCCCTTCATAGTTTTATGCCGACTTAAATGGTCTTGAAATATATTAGTAACGACAGCGACATGAGGGGAAACAGCGGAAATATCCATAATTTCAAGAAGAAAAGATGGTTGTTCTATGACAGCAATGGTTTCAGCATCACATTCATTAATTTCAGATAGAAGTGGTTTTTTCGGGTCGTTACCGAGCACCCGAGCCTTTCGACCTGCAGAATTTAAAATGTGATTTATCCAATTAGTAGTGGTGGTCTTGCCTCTAGTGCCAGTGATACCGACTACAGTTTGGCATGGGGAGAATTTGTAGAAAAGAGTCAGTTCATTTTCTATTTGTTTTCCGTTTTCTCTAGCTAGCTTTACAAATTTATTATCAGCTGGCACGTCGGGATTGATAACAATGATTTCATTATTCAAAAAATCCTCTTCCCTGTGTTCCCCTAGGACAAATTTAATTTGAGAAGAAATATCTTTCAGCAAATCGAGTGAGGTTTTCAAATAATCTTCCGATTTCAAATCAGTCACGGTAAGCTCCGCTCCTTTACCTACCAAAAAACGAGCGGTAGCCACTCCACCCCCCAAAATCCCCAACCCCATCATTAAAACTTTTTTATTTTTCAAATCCATCCTTGCGTCTAAATTAGCATATAAATCGAACGCTCGCCTCTCCCTTAGTAGGGAAAAAGCGAGCGCGAGTTGTGCTTAAGCCGTAGGCGGCCACGATGGATGTTCGTCTTCTTGTTGAATCTGGTGACTTGACCCAGACAGGGAGGGCACACCAGAGAAAGCTCTTTTCCGACGGACACGGCCACGCAAAATCGCAAACAACAAAACGATGATCGCGGCTATATGTAATCCAAAAATTACGACCGCTACAGAGTTGGAGATCGATGGCATGCTGGAACCTTTCTATAATATATTTTCCCACAAAATTTAAATTTTAAAACAAAGTAATAAACAACCAGCCCCCCACCTATGCGCAGGTGGGGGGCTTTAGATCCCCGGAGGGATAAACTACTTCCTGTTGACGAGAATCGGCTGCCCCTGCTTCATTATTTGATCGGACGAGCCAGACTGGCGAGCCAGAATTTGGGCCAGATTACGCCACTCTATAACACGCGGATCCTCATCAGATCCTGAGACTGCGTCGAGAATATCAGCGCACTTGCGATAGATACGGGCCGCTTGGTTTATTTGACCAGCAGTCATCGCGATGTGTGCCAATCGTGCGGCTGAAGCGACAGCCTCACGAGCAAGAGCAAAGTCATAGAGATTATAGGCGATGTGAGCCTTCCCTACAAACAAAAGCCCGCGAGTGTGAGCCTTAACCCCGTTCTTCAACATGGCCTTTTCGATACACTCGAGAGCATCCTTGTAACCCCCAAGGGCGACGAGAATGCTCTGGCGAATATCGAGTTGATCAGCCGTCATGCCGGTGTAACCGAGCATGTGATAAGTCATGTCGGAAAAACTCCGCATCCGTAGGTGACACCAGCCACCGAGCGGCGCCCAGGTCAAACCCCAAAGAGCCAGCCAAAAGAGCCCGCTTATGTTCTCGCACGCCTTTGCTTCATCGAGATGAGCTCTGGCGGTAGCCGCGATCGAGTAGTAAGTGCTCGACACAGCCGAGAAAGAGGCTGCACGAAGGGTTAACTCGGAAGATTTGCGATCCTTCCGATGCTTGCTGATAGCGGCAAAAAACAGCCGCAGTTTGGAGAGGAAGGAAGTCTCTCTCCAGGTCAGGTCATAAATAGTCGGCATACTGAAAGATCTCCCTTTCAAATCATGACATACAAGAAAAATAAAAACAAGTGTGCGTCGGAGTGGACTCGAACCACTGATGCCCATTGGGCGGGAGATTTACAGTCTCCTGGAATAGCCGCTATCCGACCGACGCGTCATTTACGATTCTAACAGATTCTCAAGTTTATTAAAAGACTAACAAAATAAAAATTATTTTGCAGGAGTAGCAAACAATTGGACTACGAACACCGCTTCCCTTCCTTTATAAATACCGGTCGAGGAAGCGATACCGATTTCGGTAAATTTGCTGTTTACTATATTGGCCCGATGAGTAGGCGAATTCATCCAAGCATTTTGGACATTTTCAGATTCATTAAAATTCACCGCCAAATTCTCCCCCGCTACGACATACTTGTAGTCTACAAGGTCGATCCAATACCAAGGAGTCTTACCATCGGGAGTGTTATGAGAAAAGTAGCCCTTCTTCGCCATATCGTCGGCTTTCATTTGAGCTGCTTTTTCGAGAATCGGGCTCACTTTTAATTCCGAAATATTGAGAAGGGTGCGATCGCGATTGGTAAGGCTTACTAAAACACTTCCATAGATAGAGGAGAGAGATTCGACAACATTGCCCCTAAAAGAAGTGGATAATGAGATACCCCCGATAAACAGGACAAGTACAGCTGAAAATATTTTGAGTAATAGTACTTCTCTTTTTTTCATAGCTCTTTTGACGTCTTTGAACACCCTCATATTATGCTAAATTATTATAAATTAATCAATCGACTCTACTTGCTCTACTCTTTCAGTAAATACCACAAGACGATCAGAATAAGTTTTGAGTCTAGGGATCCAGGTACCATCGCAAGTAATGAGGTTGAGGCGAGCTTCTTTCGCTGGACCAAATATTTCTATTTGTGGTTCGCTGTTGTAAGGAATTAGCTTCATACCAGTAACTTTGAAGAGAATCTTTTGCCCATCCTCATTTTCTACCTCTATCGTATTCCCTATCGTAAGATCTTTCAGTCGAGAGAAGATGGCGGGATTACCCTTCCCATTGTCGACATGTCCAGCAAAGACAGCATTACCTACTTCCCCCGGAGAAACGCCATGTTTATACCACCCAATTTCGTCGTAACCTTTAGGTACAGCCATGCTCCCTGAAGCTGCCTTACCTACCGGAACAATAGGAGCGTCGAGACCTATCTTTTCTATCCTCATTACGATCGGCTGAACCTTGACTGTTTGTTCACTTTCACTTTCAAGAGAAATGAGGGGTAAAATAGTTTCTGGTCTACTTTTTTCTGCCAAATTTTTCATGATGAGAAAAGTGGCGAGAAAAACCACAGCAGAATTTATAATGACCAGGGGAAATACTTTTTTATTTATATTAACGATTTGCATTTATTTGCGACAAAAGTTTTTGGTAATTAGCTAAAAGATTTTTAAGAAGATCTATAAGTTTTAGAATTTCATTTACATCATGATTTTCTTGTTCTACTTCTGATTTTGGTAAAGTGACAAACCCAGCGGCAAAATTACTTTCTTTACCTTCATAAAAACCGGCACTTATACCTATACCGACTTCAGTAAACTCAGCAGAGAGTAAAGTAGCCCGATGTGAAGGAGAACTCATCCATGCTTCTACAAGGGCTTCAGCACTATTTATATTGACAGCAAGTATTTCCCCCGCTTTGGAATACTGGTAATCTTGAGAAGAAAGCCAACCCCACGGTTTATTTTTGATAACTTCCGTGTGTGAAAGAAATCCTCTTACGGCTATCTCATCGGCTTTGGCTTTAGCTGCCCTATTCAAACTCTGTCTTGGAATGAAGACATGAAGATGTTGTTCATTACGAATTCTATTTATTTCAGATGCTACATTTGAAGAGGTAAGCGAAGAAGCCCGGGCCGAAAACGGTACTACAAAAATCACAAGGCAAACTAGAAAAGCTTTTTTAGAAAGCATAGTGGCTTGGAAATTAACACGGTAGAACTTTAGACCTTGAGGCTCTTTGAAGCTGTAATATTTACAATAGCCAAGAATAGAAACGACAGTAGGATTATTTGTAGAACAGAAGTAGTTTTTTCGGCATTTCCAGTGTTTGGAAGGCCAGGGATATCAGTCGTAGCACCTAATACATCACCCTCCGAAGCTCCTCCACCAATAAATGAGAAGTTTCTGTGGCCACCAAGTCCGCCTCCACCGCCTCCTCCACCATTGTCAGATATGGACGAAGCTACAGATGGGCCACCGTCATCAGGACCATTGTCAGTATCAGTTATTTGCTGTGTTTGAGTAGGCACGTTCCACGCTACACAGTAATAAGTATTACCGGCGATAAGATTATCCACCCTATCGTAGTTATCATAATTTAATACATCTACGTTACAGTAAATTTCAGCGCTTACTTCATCTTGAGGATCTAGTGGATCAGATTCGTTACCAGAAAGCCAACCACTAAATGGCAAGTAACCATTTTGAGTAACTTCCCTAATCCAAATATATGGATTTTCCACGACTGGAATAGTGACGCTCAAAGTAGTAGTACCAAATACATTAGTAGGACCAAAAGCTGTCCACGGAGAACCAGTTACACCGATATCGCTATCGCCCGGGTTTGATGCACCAGCTGGGGCCCATTCAAATGTCCATCCATCTTCAAAATGACAGCTTGAGTGAGCGGAAACCCAATCGGAAGCAGTAGTCGAAGTGATAGGAGAAACGCCGTCGCCTTCACCCCAATTTGGCAAGTCCCCTTCTTCAGTACAGACTATTTTTGCGGCTACAATAGTCGCGTTAGTAGGACATACTTCATTCCACACGGCTACATATGTATCACTACTAATGCTACTTAGCACGAGATCGGAAGTGGTAGTGGCCGCTCCCGAAGCATTGACGAAATTATTACCTACACCATATCCAGCAAATCTATATTTGCCTGGTGCGCACTCTGCCCCATAAGGAAGCACGTTGCTATTTTCACCTCCCACTTCCCCTTCAGTGACTTCATACACTGTTACATTGTTGTATTCGCTTACTATTGGTTCTGAATCTTCCTCGTAATTATTATCATCATTCAAGAGAAGGTCGCCGTTCCCCGCTCCAGTAATATTGAGTTTAAACGTCGGAGCACTATCACCTGTATAATCGGCTTCTCCACTTCCGACAATATATTTCTTGAAGAATACAGTTGACTCCTCTGGATTATTATTCTCATCACCAGGACAAAACTTGCTATCTATATAAAGGGCATAGATAACTCCTGCAGGATTTGTTTCTGAAGTACCTTCGTCAAGTTTCCAATTGTGGACTGTGATCTCAATAGTATTTAAGCCCATGTTGAGATACGAAGGATCGACGACATAATCAACGAAAGCGGCATAATTTGCTTCCACGGTAGTCGAAGCCACGATATTACCGTTGATGACAACTTTTGCTGTATTGTCAGAAGCCATAGAGAGCATGACGCTTTGAGGAATACCACTCACATTGAATGTTTTAGTAAAGACTTTTACTTCATCTTCAGTTGGGTTTTGTACTAGCGTGTCGCTCCAAATCCATTTAGCGCTAGTGGAAGTAGCTACCCACGCAGGGTGTGTCCATGTTTCGAAAGCATTATGTGTGTCAACCTGATCATCAGTGCCAGAGACTACGACCTCATCGTATTCAGTACAAGGATCCTCTTCTTCCTCAATACAGTACAAACTAACGTTGTCGAGAAATGTGCCCAGAGAATTTTGTGGACCAGCATCCTCAAAACTCAATGAGGCAGAACTGCCTGAAGCAGGAAGTAAGAAACTAAATCCGTTCCAAGTAGTGGAAGTGGCCATTATTGGCGAACCTGCGATAGGACTGCCTTCCCAAGAGACACCCAAAACATTGTCGGCCAAAGAAGTGTCAGGACGACCAGAGAAATCGAAACCTAATCGATAATTTTTACCTGGGATAGTATCCACAATTTGAGATATTTTTGTGGATCCACCTTGTCCAGCGTTACTTGGGCCATACCAATCACCATCAAGCTCTATATGTTGAGCTCCTTCCGAAGAACCGAAGATGCCACGATGGAATTCGAGACTTGGAGTAGGAGCACCGGAAGGATTTACCCAATTTATAGTCCAGCCTGGAACATTTTCAAAAATATTCCATGAATTGTCGGCAAGAGCTGGCTCTTCGAAGCTCCTATTAGTAATCAAATTCACCTCTGGATCGCAAACTAGTTGATTTTCACATTCAGTTTCTATCTTCACTACCATGTCGTTGTAATCCTCATCACCATCTACAAAAAGTAAATCCTCAAAAGCAACTATGTATTCATCAGAAAGAGGATTGTACACTGCGGCATGATCTTCACTCGTATTGAAACTATTGTCGCCTGGGACAGTAGAGTAAAGAGTAGCTGATGAGCCGTTGTGAGTACTGAAAGCAAATGATATTTCGTCAAGAGAGGGGAGCACCACAATCACAGGTGAAGAATAAAGTGGGGCGGCAAAATCAGGATGATCGTTGTGTTCGAAGAGAGCAACGAATGAAGCAGGGTTGCCATTTGTGTAGTAACCAAAGGCTGAAGGGTTGCCAGCAATAGCATCGAGTTGAGTTATTTTCAGAGTAACGTTATTCCCTGCGCCGTCCCAAACTTCATCTTCAGTTTGATCGACATTCGCATTGATCGTATATCCAGCATCAGTAATAATTTGCTGGAGAGGTTTTTCAGGACTTACTCCCAAAGTAACAGTATCGCCGCCTTCAGTATCAGGAAGCATACAAGAATTTACTGGCAAAGGCTGGGGTTCTGGGGTATCAGGTGGAGGAGGCGGAAGGACGGGAGCACATTGATTGACGTTGGTTTGAAAACCTTCATCGTTCGGACAAACATCAAGTTCAGCAGCAATCGCTATCTGATCAAGGCGAAAAAATTCAGTATTAGCGTTCATAGAATTTCTAAATCGGAGTAGGAAATGAGAGTTGTTAACCGAGCTGGAAAGTATTTTTTCTTCGTGGGTCCAACCTGCATCGCCAAATAAATCATGTTCTGCGATTTCATTCCAGCCTGACGCGTCAGAACATGCACCGCCTACTTTATATTCGACAAAACCACTGTCGTTAGAATCATCATTATTAGTATCTTCAGCACCATCATCAGTCCTCCAGTAATAATAAAGAGTTAAAGATGCGTAATCTGTAGCATTTATATCACGACAAATATAACCATCATCATCTGTCAAATCGTCAGGAGAATCATCAGCTATTTTTACAAATCGAACGTCCCCTATTTCAGGACTTGCAGTATCACTGCCACTACCAGGATTAATTACTACTGTACCTGCCTCATGTCTTTCCCAACCAGGAACATCCGTCAGGTCGCCCCCCAATCCAAAAGACTCGACAAAAATAGGAACAGGAGCGGCTCCCACTGAAATAGGTAGAACGAAAGCTAAGGAAGCAAGAGCAAAAAAACCAAACAGAATCTTTGATGAATAGTTCTTCATATTAATTTTATACAATAATTAAATTTAGCAAAAACGATTAAATAGCCTTTCTAAAGCTCATAATAGTTCTTATAGTTCTACCACGAATTACCCATACAAAGCAAGCCCCAAATAAAGGGTGTGAATAAACCAAAATTTATTAGACGTGCATACCAACTGTTTCCTCCAGGATTTCTTTATCTATAAGAGTGCCTCCCCTACCTTTTTTTACTTCAAAAGTAAGTTCCTCACTAGAGGGCGAGATTTTTTTCAAGCCAACAGTCACAACCCCTCCCTTCGAAATACCTTTTGAAACTATGAGGGAAGCCAGCGGGTTAAGAATTTTATTCTGTATCAATCGCTTTAGTGGACGAGCTCCATATTGTGGATTATAGCCTTCCCGACCTAGGTAATCGAGAGCTTCCTCCGAAATACTGAGTTCTATTTCTTTATCGATAAGCCTTTGGCGCACAATTTCAATCTGCAACTCGACAATTTTGCGCACCGCTTCTTTTGATAAAATATCGAAAACAACAAGTTCATCCAAACGATTCAGGAATTCTGGACGGAAATAATCTTTCAGCGATTCCATCACTTTATCCTTCACATTTTCATATTCAGCTTTTTCACTACCACGGTCACCAAAGCCTAGTTTCTCCATTTTTTCTATATGCTGAGCACCAATGTTTGACGTCATAATGATGATAGTGTTTTTGAAATTCACCACTCGACCCTTTGAGTCAGTCAGCCTACCGTTATCCAGAACCTGCAAAAGCACATTGAAAACTTCAGGGTGAGCCTTCTCGATTTCATCAAAAAGGATGATGGCATAAGGCCTATGGCGCACAGTTTCAGTAAGGCCTCCGGCTTCATCATAACCGACATAACCAGGAGGAGCTCCGATCAGTTTGGAAACGGAATGCTTTTCCATAAATTCCGACATGTCGACACGAATAAGAGCCTTCTCGTCGTTAAACATAAATTCAGCTAGTGCCTTGGTCAATTCCGTTTTACCCACTCCAGTAGGACCGAGAAATATGAACGAGCCGATTGGCCTATTTGGGTCGGAAATACCCGCACGACTTCTCTTTATTGTTTCAGAAATTTTCTTTACAGCTTCAGATTGACCGACGATTCTTTTACTCAATTCTTCCTCCATGCGGACTAGTTTCTCAGCCTCACGTTCCATCATGCGAGAAACTGGTATGCCGGTCCAACGAGCGACAATTTCAGCAATATCATTCTCAGTAATTTCTTCCTTCAAAATGCGACGTGAGCTCTGAAGCCTTTTCAAGCGTTTAGTTTTTAAATCAAGCTCTTTCTCTAAAGCAGGAAGCCGGCCATAACGGATTTCAGCCGCCTTGGAAAGATCGGCTCTAGCTTCAGCGGCTTCAGCCTCGAGGCGCAAAGTTTCAAGTTCTTTCTTGATAGTCTTCATGTCAGTTACCGTCTCCTTTTCATTCTTCCATTTCAAATCAATTTCCGAAGTTTTCTCTTTCAAATCGGCCACCTCTTTATCGATCTCTTTCAAACGATTTTTTATTTTGCCGTTTTTACCAACAGTTTCATTTTTGAGCGCTTCTCTCTCGATTTCAAGCTTCATTATTTTCGACTGAGCCTCTTGTAAAGGCGCCGGCATATTCTCTAAAGAAATCTTCAAGTGTGAAGCGGCTTCGTCGATGAGGTCGACAGCTTTGTCGGGCAGAAACCTATCAGTAATATAGCGAGAGGAGAGATTGACCGCGCTTCGAATAGCATCGTCGGTAATACGCACCCCATGATAGAGCTCGTATTTTTCTTTCAGTCCTCGCAAGATAGTAATAGCATCTTCAATAGAAGGTTCGTTTACATATACCGGCTGGAAACGCCTGGTCAGAGCCATGTCTTTTTCGATATGCTTTTGATATTCCTTGGTGGTAGTAGCACCGATAGCACGAAGCTCACCGCGAGCTAGAGGAGGCTTCAGCATATTCGAAGCATCCATAGAGCCCTCGGCTGAGCCAGCACCGACGATGGTGTGGATTTCATCGATAAATAAAATTATCTTGCCTTCTGAACGTTCTACTTCTTTTATTATATTTTTGAGCCTCTCCTCAAATTCACCACGAAATTTGGTGCCCGCAATAAGCAAGCCAAGATCGAGAGAAACAAGCTCTTTATCTTTAAGGGACTCCGGCACATTACCCGAAGCCATGCGCACAGCCAAACCTTCAACAATAGCGGTTTTACCCACACCAGCTTCACCGATAAGCATAGGATTATTTTTAGTTCGACGAGAAAGAATTTGAATTATCCTAGAAATCTCCTCGTCACGGCCGATCACAGGATCAAGCTTATTTTTCTTGGCCAGTTCAGTCAAAGAACGAGTAAATTTGAGGATGGTTCTATTTTTCTTTGGTTCTTTGGCGACGTCCGCCCCCTTCGATTGTTTTATTTCTTGAAGCACACGCAGGAGCTGATCGTGATCGATTTTAAAACTCTTTAATATGTCACCCGCAGTATTTTGAATGTCCAGGATAGAAA
Source organism: Candidatus Paceibacterota bacterium (assembly GCA_036517255.1). Taxonomy (NCBI): domain Bacteria; kingdom Bacillati; phylum Minisyncoccota; species Minisyncoccota bacterium. Next base: position 9,078 of record DATDXE010000016.1, on the reverse strand, counting down.
TGAATAGATGCTCAGTCGAAACATATTCATCACCCATACTTTGAGCCACCTTACCTGAATGTTCTATTATATGAGCCAGCTCTGGCGCGAGATAAATTTGATATGAAGGAGTAGTAACTCTTTCAGAATTGTAGGTCTCGATATTTTCGAGAACGATATCAACGAGGAGAGAAGTGTCTACATTTAACCTTTCCAAAATAGATAGCACGATGCTTTCCTCTTGTGTAAGGAGGGCAGCAAGAAGATGGGAAGGGTTAACATGATTTTGACCACGTTCAATAGCAAACTCGTGCGCTTTACGCACTGCCTCTTTTGCCTTAGTGGTAAAATGTGTGAATGGTGGCATAGCCGCCATTATAACATAATTTACCTATTGAGAAAGTGCTTTTAGAGCTTCTGCGAGCAACTCTTTTACTGTATTTATAGAGGTATACGAAAGAGTAGTATCAGCTTCGAGAGATGCGGCTTCCATGCCCATTATTTCGCCATTTAGGTTGAGAAGAGGACTACCGACTTGAGAGCGCGATTTTGGTATGTCACTTAAAATTTCTTCGCCTAATTGAGCCACTCTACCTATAGCGACTGAGTTGCTGGTTTTACCTCCGACAGCAATAATTGTTTGTCCAAGTTTGAGTGAATTTGGGTTACCTAAAACAGCCGATTCTAAATTATAATTATCATTTAAAGACTTACCTATTTTCATAAATACAAAACCTGAGTTTTCATACGATTTGATTACATCAAAAATTTTACCGTCATGGAAATGGACAGAGTAAGTTGCATTTTGGGAAAAATTCCTCTCATCCATCACCACTACTTCACTACTCACTACCAAACCAAGACCTGACAGTATTTCGACTCCATCAAAACCGGCTGTTTTCACCCTAACGATAGATTTAGCGTTTTTCTCGATTGATTCTAGTATTAAATTTTCTTCGTTTACCACTTGAATCTCACGTACAACTTCGCCAGGGGCGCCTCCTTCAGCGGGAACCACTTTTTCGATAGTCCTCTCGACTACTCTATTTATAGTTTGGGTTACTTCTACAGGCGCTTCCTGAAGTAAGGTGTAAGTAATAATGCCAGTCGCAATACTAGTAACGAAAGCTACAAGCAAGGTAAGAAGGATGAGTTGATGTTTATTTAAATCTTCAAGATTGGACATTGCGAATATTATAGCAAAATATTTTTTAGTGTCCTAACTAGCTTGCCCACATCAGATTTTTTGGTTTCGCGACCGAAGGTGAAGCGGAGAGAGGAAGAAGCACATTCGGGTTTGCCGATGGAAGAAATAACATAAGACGAATTTTCAAGTTTTAAACTATTACAAGCAGAAGCGGCAGAGATGGAGAAACCGAGAGTATCCAATTTTATGACCAAGAATTCCGAATCTATATTTTTAAAACAGATATTTACATTATTGGGCAATCTATTTTCCTGGTCACCGTTTATAGACGAGCCAGGGATTTGGGAAAGAATTTTATCGATAGCGTAATCGCGAAGTTCTGTGAGGCGTTCGGATTCAGATTCGCGAAATGAGCTTGCGATTTTCAAAGCTTCAGAGAGGCCGAGAGCTGAAATAGCATTTTCTGTGCCCGGCCTCAAACCTTTTTCCTGACCTCCACCAAAAATAATCGGGTCTATTTTTACCCCATGCTTTATGACAAGAACTCCAGCCCCTCGAGGGCCATACATTTTTATACCGTCTATCATTAAAATATCCGTACCCAATCTTTCTATTGAAACATCTTCATATAAAACACTTTGACAAGCGTCCACAAATAAATACGGACTACTTATGTGTAGATGGTCATCTTCTACACATTTGCGAAGTCTAAAATCTTTAATTATACGAGAGACTTCTCGGACGGGTTGGATAGTGCCGATCTCATTGTTCGCATGCATGAGGCATACCAGCACAGTATTTTCTTTTATTTCTTTTTCTATTGATTTCGGGTTTACTATTCCCCTCTCATCAGGATAAATTAAACTTATTTCAGCCCCACTATTTTTTACAGTTTCTAAAACGGCTGGATGTTCGAAAGAAGAACAAATGACATGCGCATTTTTATGAGCCTTCAAAATTCCCTGGATAGCAATGTTTGCCGACTCGGTCCCTCCGCTTGTAAAATAAACTTCTTCACTACGGCAATGCAAAATGTAAGCGATTTCTTTCCTAGCCTTTTCCAAAACATCTTTAGCTTTTTCTCCTTCCTCATGAAGCGAAGAAGGATTAGCCCATAAAGAATCCTCCGCTTTTTTCATAAGAGAAGAGACCCCTTTATCAATAGGGGTGGCAGCTGCGTAATCTAAATAGATCCGTTTTTCTTTAATTTTCACAATTGATACATTAACTCATTATTTAAAAATTGGAAATTAAAAACTGGAAATTTCAAGCAAAATAAGTATAATTTCCGAGTGAACACCGAAACCTCAAAAAAAATCCCTAGACCTCCTATCGTGGTAATTATGGGTCATATCGACCATGGCAAATCAAGCCTCCTTGATTACATCAGAAAAACAAAAGTGGTCGACAAGGAAGCCGGCGGTATAACTCAGCACATTTCAGCTTATGAAGCGATAGTGGAATTGGGAAAGGGAGAAAAAAGAAGCATCACCTTCCTTGACACTCCTGGGCATGAGGCCTTCCATTCGGTCAGAAAAAGTGGCTCCAAAGTGGCCGATATTGCGGTGGTGATAGTTTCAGCTGAAGATGGCGTAAAGCAACAGACCATAGAAGTCCTCGATCGAGTGAAGGAAGATAAAATTCCTTTCATAATAGCTATAAATAAAATAGATAAACCGAACGCAAACATAGATAAAACTAAACAAGAATTGGCCGAGAAAGAAATTTTTGTCGAAGGCTGGGGAGGCACGGTACCTTTCGTCCCCATTTCAGCTAAAACAGGTGAAGGAGTGGAAGAACTTTTAGAAACTATCCTACTTCAAGGCGACATGGAAGAACTCACGGGCGATCCTCTTACTCAGGCTTCAGGATTTGTGATAGAGAGTAATAGAGATTCGAGAAAAGGAGTAGTCGCTACTCTTATAATCAGAAACGGCACTTTGAAAAAAGGGATGTTTGTAAGTAGTGGGAGTTGTATGGCGCCAGTAAGGATGATCGAGGATTTTATAGGTAAGGTTATAGATACGGCTTCTCTATCAAAGCCAATAAGATTAAACGGTTGGGATAATGCTCCAGCTCCAGGTAGCCTTTTTATGTCTCACCTTTCTAAACAGGAAGCAGAAAAAGCGGTCGAAGAGTATCTGGCCACATCCAAAAATACAATAAGAGCAACGGAAGATTCATCAGTAGAATTTATTCCGGTGGCTATAAAAGCCGATACTTTAGGTTCGCTCTCCGCCATAGAACATGAATTCAAAAAAATGAATACTGAAAAAATTATAATAAAAATTATTTCTTCAGGAGTGGGGTTAGTACAAGAAAGTGACGTGAAGTTGGGTATGGCATCTCAAGGCACACTCATCGTGGGTTTTGGAGTGAAAGTCGACGGAGGAGCAAAAGATTTGGCTTTGAGAAATAATGTGGAAGTAAAAACTTTTGACATCATATATGAGCTTACAGATTGGGTAAAAAATATTCTTATAGAAAGAACCCCAAAAGAAGAAGTGGATGAAATCACAGGTACAGCAAAAATCTTAAAGGTATTTAGCGTCAACAAAAATAAACAGGTGGTAGGTGGCAAAGTGGAGTCAGGTGAAATAAAAGTAAATGACGCGCTTAAAATAATAAGACGTGAAGTGGAAATCGGCGAAGGTAGAGTGCGTGAATTACAGACTCAGAAAAATAAAACTTCATTGGTGAACGAAGGTTTAGAATTTGGTACTTTGATAGAATCTAAGATTGAAATCGCCCCGGGAGATAAAATCGCCGCTCACTCGAGAGTAACAAGGTAAAATTTTCAAGCATTATGTCCATACAAAAAGACATGCGATTGGCCGAATCACTGCGAGAGATGGCAGCCCAATATTTACAAATAGAATCAAACGGCACTTCGCTTATCACCGTCACCCGGGTAGAAGTTTTAAATAGAGGCAAAAGAGCTATAGTATATTTTACCGTGCTTCCAGATTCACCCGCTCGAATGACTGAAGTCATTCAGTCGGGCGGGGAAGAAAGTAAGGTATTAAAGTTTGTCCAAAGAAAAAGATCAGATTTTAGAAAATACATAATAGATAAAAAAATTGTCGGATTCGCCCCCTCAATCGAATTTCAAATAGATATCGGTGAAAAAAATAGACAGAGAATTGATGAACTTTCCAATCTTGATACTCAAGCCCAAAACCTATAAGCTAAAGGTGTAAGTCAAATAAGGCCACGTAGCCAAGTAGTAAGGCATTTCTCTGCAAAAGAAATATACGCGAGTGCGATTCTCGCCGTGGCCTCCGCCATTTTTTAAGAAGCAATGGGACTATAAAAAATGAGCGTCCCGAGAAGTTGAAAATCTTCGCGGGGCAGAAGTTTCAGCGCCTGGGTGGTGGAATGGTATACACGAGGGACTTAAAATCCCTTGCCCTCAACGGCTTGTGAGTTCGAGTCTCACCCCAGGCACCATTAGGGAACTCATCGGTTTTTTGGAAGCCAAAATGCGGGACGCGCGAAGCGCGTCCCAAGGATTCCCGCCGAATTTTCCAAACGAATTCAGAATTTTTGGCGCGCTTGCGCGCACTAATTTTTCGCCAAGGAGGAGGTTCGAGCCAAAGATTTCTTTGGCACAGACCTTTTTAGCAAAAAGGTCTGAATCAGAAGCGATTTTGTCCAATCCCTGTACGACAGTTAACCAATTTTGGAAAGGTTCGAGCCAAGTATTTTGTTTGCGTGAAAGAGATGACATTTCTTCATCGAGCGACTTCTTCCGAAGTAACAATTTTGCTTTTTCATCGCGATATATTTCTCGCTCAATATCTTGTTCTAAATATCCATTAAGAAGTCGCTCCAGTTTGATGTTGATAGTAGAAATGGCATCTTGTTTTTCTTTCACGCAAACAGCCAAAGACTGGGCGGATTTTCCGTGGTCTTGCAAAGCAAGACGATTGAGTTCCTCCGCCCAGTCTTTGGGTAAAGAAACTTTTTGAATGAGAGATGATAACTGGCGATCCAATTCTTCCTGTCTGATACAAGGTTCGGGACAATCAAAATCTTTTCGTTTTTTAGAACAATGATAGTAAATATACTCGTGGACATTTCCATTTTTCTGCTTCTTAACCTTGTATTCGCCAGTTATCATCATTCCGCATGAAGCACAGGAAATAAGTCCACAAAATGGTTGAGGTTCATTTTGTGGTTTTCTTTCAGGTTGTCCGCGAAACTTCAACATTGCCTGTGCTTCATCAAAAAGTTTCTTTGAAATGATTGGCTCGTGCTTACCTTCGTGGATTTCACCACCATACTTAAACAAACCGATGTAAAATGGATTTGAGAGGATAAAAGACGCTTTGGTTTTGGAGATTCTCTTTCCGGTTCTAGTGGTAACGCCGGATTTCGCCAAAAAAGTTGATACATCTTCCAGTCGCATATTACCTTTCGTGTATTTTTCAAAAGCCAAGCGAACGATACGAGATTTTTTCTTTTCCACCACAATCGTCTTTGTTCGTGAATCGTTGAGATACCCCAGAGGAGCTTGGCTTGGAAATATTCCCATGCGTACTTTTTGGCGAAGTCCGCGTTTCGTATTTTCGGAAAGAGAATCTACATAGTATTTGCTTTGTACAAACGCCATGGAAAGCGTAAATTTGCCCTGTGGCGTACTTTCAAACCAAAACTGTGGGAACTTTAGGCTCGCAAGCAATCCGATGTCTAAAAAGTAGACAATCTTTCCACCGTCCACCGAATTGCGGGCTAAACGATCAGGGTGCCAAGAGAGAATACAATCTGCATCGCCCTTTTCGACACGCTTCATCATTTCATTAAAAATAGGACGACCTGGAACTTTGGCAGATTGTTTTTCGATAAACTCTTGGGCGATGTTCAGATTTTCTCTCTTGGCAAACTCCCGCAATTCGGTAAGTTGTGCGTCAATTGATAAAACCTGTTTGTCTTCGACATCGGTTGACTTGCGAGCATACAAAAAGTATTTTTGCATAATATTTTTGGAACAGGAATAGCTACACTGGTGCAGACAATTCAACGTTAATCAAATTGTTACCAATGTAGCTATTCCTGCTGATTAACTAATAATAATTGTCTGCGTAGCCAGTATACCACTTTTGAAAAAAGGACAAAAATTCTTTTTGTATCAAAGCAAATACTATGTCAAAATTGCTTCTGATTTCGAACCTGCTTCTTGGCGAAAAATTAGTGCGCGCAAGCGCGCCAAAAATTCTGAATTCGTTTGGAAAATTCGGCGGGAATCCTTGGGACGCGCTTCGCGCGTCCCGCATTTTGGCTTCCAAAAAACCGTTGAGTTCCCTATTGGTGTCTCTATTGTACCAAGTTAGAACCTATTTTCAAAATAAATAAAGCGGACGAATTTTTGCGAAACAATTTTTCTGGGGAAAAGGATTCGCAAAAATTCGGCTAATGTTTTCTGAAATTCGGTCTCGCCCGCGCGGAGGAGGGGTCTGGGGAGGAATCCGCGCGGGCTTCTGAATTTCTGGTTTTGGTGGTTATAATTTTAGAAACAGGGATTTATAAAAAGTAAAAACGCCGCCGAGTTGTACCCGGCGGCGTTGATTTCCAGTGTTACTGGAGAAATTCTCTTGCTTCCTCCTGACGGTAGAACGTGTCGTGTTGTTCGCAAACATACTCTATCGTCACACCATCGATTCGCCGATGGCTTGGTGGTTTGTTGCAGCACGAGCATCGGACACGAGTCACGAGAACCTTTTTGGTCCGGTACGGTTGGAAACTCTTGGCGGCGCAAGAATCGAAGTTCCCGCCGTTAGCTTCGTGCCGTCTGCCTCGTACCATGATCCGAGTCTGCTTATTGAGCTCGATCGCCAGACCTTGGGCAACCCCGAAGGATTCGAAGATCTGGAAAAACGGAAATTCGAGACCCGAATTGATCGGCTCGTTTTCGTCCCAGCGTGCGATGATGAATTCGTTTTCTCGTCGGTGGCCTCTGGGACCACTTTCGATACTCACCGTGAACTCCTGGTATGCTGCACGCAGCACATGGACGAACCTCTCCGAATTCTCAATGTTAGCCAACATGTGGCCTCCTTAGTTTACGCACTAGGTGCGGTTTGTATTTGATTACCCGAAGGTCCTGGTCGGAGTTTGGTTCTCCGAATCATCCATATCGGTGTCCGGTCAAGGTTTCCCTCTAATGGACTTCTTCTGCTTACGCAGAAAGGCTTCGCGGTCGGACTCTCCAGCCTGTTTTTTTGACTAAAACTCTTGGTCGTCGCCCGGGATATCTATTACTGCAACAAGCTTTGCTGCTCCTAATAAAAGGGCAAGAAAGAGTGCCGCGAAGATCAGAAGGAATAATCCATCAAGGGATTCCGTGCTGATCCCGGTAACCGAGTGAACGTACGCAAGTAACTCTTGGTATGGTGTCATAGAACCTCCGCTAAAGATTATATCATAATATGATAACATTTGTCAAGCCAACCTGGTAGGGTATACCTAGTCAAATGGAACAGGCTTTAATGTTTTAGATAAGTAATCATTGGGCGAACTGAAGATTTCCGGTGAGGAAAATCTGAGGCAAAATTCACTCACGTATTCAGGTAGGTATTTAGGGGTAGTATGGTGATACATCCTGCGGATAAAAGTCCTAAGGTTGCCGAACATGCCTTCAATCTCGGAAGTTAAGCCGAACTCAAATTTTTTATGAATGTCGACCTTGTGTTTAACTTGCCACCACTGCTCAATTTGTTTGTAAATGCCAGATCCATCGGTTTGTAGCTTGGTGTGCGGCTCTATGCTTTGAAAAATGAATCGCGTGGCTTCGGTCTTGTTAACTGAATTTTTAAAAATAACTTGGTGCGCTAGTTTTTTACTTCCTACCTGTTTAGCTAATAGTAATGAAATTTGTTTAAAGTAAGCTTCGTCCATTTGGACTTTACCGTTCAAAATCGGCTGTAAATCAGGCAAATGCAATCGAAACTGCCGAAACCACTGGTATACCGCTTCTTCTCCTACATGGCAGAGTTTCTGGCTTTGCAGTACCGGGATCTTTTGGGTCCAGCACCACAGCAATGCATAAAAGGTTCTAAGATTTAGTTTCATGCCTTCCAGCCATGTGCCGGTCAGTAAGCTAAAGGGCTTACGGCATTTCCTGCAGCGATACCGACCTTCGGAACTGTAAACATCACGTTTGCGGCATCGGGGACAGTGGAGATTCTTGCCGAAGACGATTTTCCTTAATTGTTGCCTAATTTTAGCTTCCGATGGTATTTGGTTTAAGAGTGCGACCATAGAACAAGAGTGTTAATAATCATTAAAGATATATTACTCTTGTTCCATCTGCCCTAGTATACCCACCTGGTACTTTACACAGATTTTACAATCTTAAAACAAGTTCAATCAGTTACTGCATCACTAATAACCAACTGTAAAAAATCCTTGTTTTTTATTCCAAAAATATATAATATATACATAGGTTACTTTAGAATAATCTGACGAATTACCCATGGAAAAAGACACAAATATTGTTTCTCAACTTCCAGAACAAGAACACTTGTTGCAATTGCAAAGACAAGTGGATCTTGTATTTATATGCGTCACTAGATGGGGTTGGTTGAAAAATAAATCTTATGAAGATCGAGATCCTAAAATTTTAAAAGAACTTGAAACAGCAGAATCGCAGTTAGCGGAAACGGGTGTTAAATTTGTGCGTGGTGGAGGTTGGTATAATGGACTTCCCTCTGAACTTCAAGAAGCCTTAAAAAAGAGTGGCAAATGGAGCGGAATGTCTAATTTGTGATTGAATAAAAATCTCCCAATGCTTCACATCGATGAAGATGGAATTTTTATTTCAGGAATGTCCTATTTAAAATTATAACCACCAAAACCAGAAATTCAGAAGCCCGCGCGGATTCCTCCCCAGACCCCTCCTCCGCGCGGGCGAGACCGAATTTCAGAAAACATTAGCCGAATTTTTGCGAATC